>JACRFJ010000030.1 GCA_016217935.1 Candidatus Kaiserbacteria bacterium | reverse complement strand
GCGGGCGGGAAAAGACATTAGCGGAGGCAGGGCGAATCCATATCCCCAGAAAATTGTTTCGCCCTGCCGAGTCCATTGTTTAGATTTCTTCGTTAGGATTATCAGCAAAATACATTCGAACTTTGTCTAATATGCACCGCAGTCAGTATTTTTTATCGGACGTATGCGGGTGCCTCATAGGGTGCGAGGTGCTGCTGACGGCCCGCCCTTGAAATTTAGTATCGGAGGTATGTCGAGGTCTACCTCTGCGATGCGTCGCCTAAGCATGTTACAATTTTTGCGCATGGACAGCGTCAGCGGCATCATTGAGCTTCTGATGACGATAGATATCATCGCTATCCCTCTGGGGATCATCGCTTCTGTTGTTCTTGCCATTCAGGCCCGTAAGGCGCAAGACCCTACTGTCAAAAAGGCGAGGAGCTCGTGGGCGTGGCGCACCACCCTCTGGCCACTAGGAATATTACTCATTTTAATTGTCGTATACGGTTTAGCGATATTAATCCGCAACACTATTCAACCTTAGTAACAATGTGCTGCGAGAGGCTCGCGAAAGTGCAGGAAGGAATAGAATAAATCCGGCATTATAAAAATATGGCAACAATAGACGATTTTCAAAAATTAGATATACGGATTGGTAAAATTGTTGAAGTAAACGACTTTCCCGAGGCAAGAAAGCCCGCGTATAAACTCAAAATTGATTTTGGGTCGGAAATTGGAATCAAAAATTCTTCCGTTCAAATTGTCGCGCTTTACTCAAAAGGAGAGCTCGCAGGAAAACTGGTTTTAGGAGTGGTAAATTTTCCGCCACGAAAAATCGGCCCTTTTGAATCAGAGGTTTTAACTCTTGGTGTACCTGATAAAGACGGCAACGTTGTTTTGATAACTCCCGATAAGGCCGGTCCAATAGTCGGCGGGAAATTATTTTAGAAGTGGTCAACCCAATCCACACAATTTTATGATAAAAAATGAATGCAAACGCAAGTGGGAAAAACATACTAATTTTAAACAAAATTTAGGTGCTTCTACATATCTCTCTGTAAAAATGTAATGCAAATATGACCGCGGCAGAAGTATTTCAGTTGGAGACACTTTCAGAACTACAGGGTGCTCAAAAATGGACTAACAAAATTGCACTTGGTATTTCTTTTCTATCGTTAGTCGTTGCAATCTTGGTTGCTATTTTTAAGTAAAACTATGAAATTATCTAAATCAGCCATAATTCTCGTTATTGTTTCGGTGTTAGCAGGAACTGGTGCATACCTTTTTCAAAACGGTTATTTTCATAAAGCCCCACTTACTTTTGAACCTCCGTATCCGGAAATAAACGCAAACGGCGATCCGATACGTGCCGTCTTCGAGGGTCGTATCCCATGTGTCGTTACGGGTGTGAATTGTGAGAAGTTGAAGGTGGGGCTTGTGTTATATGAAAACGAAGAAACAAAAGCTCCAACGACGTATTGGCTAGGACTTATTGGCAGCAAAGGAAACGAGAGAGTCGTCATGCAAGGAGCGTGGGTGGAACGCCACGGTGTGAGCGGGTATCCAAATGCGATAGCGTACGAACTCGATTCGAACACTCCTCTGGAACTCCGATACTATTGGCGAGTAAACGAAGATATCCTCCTCCTCTTGGATCAGCGCATGAGTCCCAAGGTCGGAAATGCGGCCTGGGGCTATATGCTGAGCAGGTATGCGCAGCCGTACGGACCAAGAACATATTAGATTATTGAACCGCTCATCACATGGCTTTTATTTAAGGAGTTCCGACGAGACGAGCGGAGCACTTATTGCACTAGTCCTCGGCGCAATCGGAGCCATCGTCGCGATATTCGTTTGATAATATGGATCGCAACGCTTCTGAGCATATAAAGCAAAGAGGCGCCTTGCGGCGCCTCTTTGGCTTAATGACCAATTGTCATATACATACCAATCTACCACGCGGAGCGGTAGAGAGTTGCTATCATGTGTATATGACCGATCAGTGTCCGCATTGTGGCAATAATCCGGTTTCGCATCGCCTCACTTGGGCGAGCGCCTCGGTATCTGTCCTTGCGCTCCCGATTCATTCGCGCACTGGTCGTTGGCTCGATCGGCTGGGCGGATACATTGCGAAATACGCCTTCATGACTGTCGTCTACATCTTTCGGATGTGTGGACTTGCACGCACGAGTACCGATCCGGCAGGAGCGATGAGTGATCGCGGCAAAGTGCTTTGGGAAGAGGCGCTTCGACGAGGGTATAAATTCAACGGTTACACGGTGCTCGGCAAAAACACTGATGCCTATCGAGCACAGCTGAAAGGTCGAACGTTGTATTTCAGCGCGATACTGAGACCGGTAACAACGGAAAGTGGCGCTGATTGGTGGCTCGACGACAAGGCGCTCCTCAAGGACAAGCTCAAGCACGCGGGAATCCCGACCCCCCGTGGTGGAAGTTTTTCCCGATTCGAGCCGCTGCGCACATGTTTCGAGATGCTCGAGAAGCCCGTCATCGTAAAGCCGCGAATCGGGTCCCGTGGACGGCATGCGACGACGCACATCACTACAGAAGAGGAGCTCTATGATGCATTTCTATGTGCAAAACAACTCTGTCACTGGGTAGTACTCGAAGAGCACTTGGTCGGGAGCGTATATCGCGGAACTCTCATCGATGGCAAATTGGTTGGAGTTCTCCGTGGCGATCCCCCGAGGATCGTCGGTGACGGAGAGCGCACCATTGTTGAACTTGTCGCCATCAAGAATTCTCTGCGGCATTCCAAGGTCGCACCCGTAGAATTAACCGACACACACGAGCGTTTTTTGCTGCGCACCGGTCGCAATTTTGATACGGTGCCACCGCTCGGACAAGTCGTCGACCTCTTAGAGAAAATTGGTGTCTCCTACGGGGGCTACTCCGCGGAGGAAATTGACATCACACATCTGGAGACAAGGCGTGTACTCGAAGCAGCAGGTCGCGCGATTGCAGACCCGATCATCGGATTTGATTTCATCATTGCCGACATCACACGAAATCCGCATGAGCAGAAATGGGGAATCATCGAATGCAACTCTGCACCCTTCATTAACTTGCATCACGATCCTGTGGGAGGAACTCCAATCAATGTCGCGGCGCACGTCTGGGATTACACTGAAAAATATCTCGATCGATTCTAAATGTATGACACTGTACTCGATTGCGCTCATCTGTGCGGCTGGCATGATACCGACATTGGTCGGCGCTCTGTGGTACCATCCGCGACTTTTTGGTGAAATGTGGCTGCGATTTGTTGGGGTTACGCCGCAGATGGCGGAAATAGCACAGCGCTACCGAAGAATATATTCGATCTACTCGCTCGCCACCGGTATTGCGCTCTCAGGGGCACTCTACGTACTTCTCGATGCGATGCATATCATACACGTACTCGATGCAATCATCGTTGCGCTCGGGCTCGTGCTTTTTATTCTCGTACCGACATCAATCGGCGACGTGCTCTGGGAGCAAAAGCAACCGAAACTCTACGCGATCGACACGGTGTATTGGACGATCGTACTCATTATTGTGGCATCGACTGTATCGTTCGCCCTATGAAAGCCCCGCATCCGTACTTCCTTGTACTCGTATTTGCACTCCTCATCGCCGCATCGTTCTTTGCGTTTGCGACGTTCTCGAGGGAGGGTGATTCGAAACCCGATTCGCTCGTATACCTTGCGGGCAGGTCGGTCCATGTCACTCTTGCAGACACAGAAGCAGAGCGCGAGCAGGGATTGGGAGGTCGCGAGTCTCTCTCATCCGACGAAGGCATGCTCTTTGTCTTCCCACAAGAGGGGGAATATGGTTTTTGGATGAAAGATATGCACATCCCGATCGATATCGTTTGGATTTCGCGACAGGGCACCGTCGTTTTCTTGGCTCAAAATGTCACTCCCGACACCTACCCCCACGTCTTCACGCCGAATCGTGATGCGCAGTATGTATTGGAGTTGCGCGCAGGATGGACCGAGGAGTATAATGTACGCGTGGGCGATACAGTGAGATTGTAGCGCCACTCTCTCCACCAAAAAGCCGCTCGGCGGCGCGGGTTTTTGAAAAACGCGATTTTGTTGCTACAAAATCGCTCTATCCTCGGCCGCCGCCTGCGGGGTTTCCAAAAAACCACGCCGCACTCGCTTCAGTCTCAATGAGTAAGACGGACACCCAACGCCGTCTTCACAGGATCGACGGATCCGAGACCGAGCGCTGCGGCAACAGCCGCAGACAGCGACGGCGTTGGGTGTCCGTCGTCGAACGATTAAGTTATCCACCGCTTCATGCTGGAATCTCTCTCGAAAGCGAGCGGTACAATAAATCTCCGCTTTTAAAAATCATTATCAATGCGCATGACAAACGTAACCACCAGGTCACGCCGGACCACAAAGAAGGCGTCTCACTCGTCGCAGCCAACTGATAGTGCTGCGAATCGCATGTACAAAAAGTTTTTGCCCAATATTCAGAAGCGGGATGGTAAAATAGTTCCGTTTGAATTCGACAAGATCGTTCGTGCTATCGCAAAGGCGATGCATGCTTCAAATGAAGGATCCGAAGATGAGGCGATCATGGTGGCACACAAGGTCGCAGCTGAGATGATGCGCATCGCCAAGACCTACAAGAATTTTCTTCCGACTGTCGAGGGTTGCCAAGATGAGGTAGAGCGTCAGCTCATGCTCTCGGATTACGTTGCTGCATCCAAAGCGTACATCCTCTATCGCGCGAAGCGCAGTGAAATCCGCAAAGAGCAGGGGGAGGTGCCTGAGCATGTGCGGAAACTCGCTGAGGAGAGCAAAAAATATTTCAAAAATAATCTGCTTGGAGAATTTGTGTACCTCCGCACGTATGCCCGATGGGTGGAGAGTGAGCAGCGCCGAGAGACGTGGATCGAGACGGTAAATCGATACGTCGATTTTATGAAAGAGAATCTCGGTGAGAAACTCACGAAGCGTGAGTATGCAGAAATTCGTGAAGCAATTCTCAAACAAGAAGTGATGCCGAGTATGCGCGCGATGCAATTTGCAGGTGGCCCTGCGCGCAAGTGCAATACATGCTTCTACAACTGCTCGTTCACTGCACCCGTGAAGCTCGAAGATTTTGCAGAAATCATGTACCTCTCGATGCAAGGATGCGGTGTTGGTTACGCGGTCGAGAGTCAGAACGTGCAGCAGCTTCAACAAATTATGAAACAGAGCGGAGAGAAGTTGCCAACACACGTAGTCGCCGATACCAAAGAAGGGTGGTGCGACTCACTCACGTTGGGATTGAAAAGCTGGTACGCCGGCAAGGACGTCGACTTCGACTTCTCGATGATCCGCCCTGCAGGCGCGCGATTGAAGACAATGGGTGGCAAAGCATCTGGTCCCGAGCCGCTTCGGTCGCTCCTCATGTTTGCACGGGAACGCATTTTGAGGCGGCAGGGGCGACGGCTCCGCAATATCGATGCACACGATATCATTTGCAAGATCGGAGAATGTGTTGTTGCCGGTGGCGTGCGTCGCACCGCGATGATCTCTCTCTCGGATCTCGATGATGTCGAAATTCGCGATGCGAAGAAAGGGCAATTCTACCTCACCGACCCATACCGTAGTGTTGCCAACAATTCAGCGGTGTATGAATCGAGACCCTCGAATGCGGAGCTCATGGATGAATGGGTCGCACTCATGAAATCCGGAACTGGCGAGCGTGGCATTTTCAATCGTGGCTCACTTGAAAAAACCATGCCCGATCGCCGCATTGCCCTGCTCAAGAAAAAGAATGGAAAGAAAGGAGATTTTGTGGGGCAGGTAGGAACCAATCCGTGCGGGGAGATCATTCTGCAGTCAAAGCAATTCTGCAATCTCTCCGAAGTGATCGCGCGCGCTGATGACACTGAAAAAACACTGCTCCGCAAAGCGAGACTCGCGACACTCTTGGGAACGTATCAGTCGACACTCACGAAGTTCAATTACATTTCACAAGATTGGCAGAAAAACTGCGAAGACGAGCGACTCCTCGGCGTTTCGATAACTGGTCAGTGGGATTCTCCCGCAGTGCGTGATGCGAAGGTGATGAAAAAGATCCGGGATATGACGGTGAAAACGAATCAGATGTACGCAAAACGATTCGGCGTGAACGCGTCGACCTCGATCACGTGTGTAAAACCTTCTGGCACGGTCTCGCAGACATTCGACTGTTCGTCCGGCATTCACCCGCGTCATTCGCAGTACTACATCCGCCGCGTGCGCATCTCCGCGACAGATTCCCTTTTCAAGATGGTTCGTGATCAGGGGATACCGCATCATCCGGAAGTGGGTCAGACAATGGGAGAGGCAAATACGTATGTGCTCGAATTTCCGGTGAAATCTCCTGCGGGGTCCGTTTTCAAAAACGATCTTACGGCAATTGAGCAGCTCGAATACTGGAAGATGGTGAAGCTGAATTTCACCGAACACAATCCCTCGGCGACGATCAGCGTTGGCGAAGAGGAATGGGTCGCTGTGGTCTCGTGGCTCTACGAAAATTGGGATATCATCGGTGGCCTCTCGTTCTTGCCGCGTGAAAACCACGTCTACCGCCTCGCTCCCTACGAAGCAATCGATAAGAAGCGATACGAAGAACTCACCAAGAAATTCCCGCAAATCGACTACTCGAAACTCGTGATTTACGAGCGCACCGATGAGACCGAGCAGAAAAAGGAATTGGCCTGCGCAGGCGGGACGTGCGAGATAGTATAAAACAGTAACGTCCCAAGCGTTTCTGAAAGACACGCGTATTCGCTTGCTAACGAATCTGCTCCTCTCACCGCCGACGCGGCTGCGAATTGACCGTTACCTTGATGAAGGGCATGACGTCCTCCGCCGTGAGAATACAGAATACGTCGTACAGTTTTAGAACACTTGAGCGAATATGTCAATCGTGTTACCATACCCCTCTGCGTAAGGCAGTCGCTGCCAATTTTGTCTGCCGTAGGCAGCTACAAAATTGAGCATCCCGAACGAAGTGAGGGACATGTCCTTCGCTACGCTCAGGATCCTCGATTCTGTAGCCACCTGCGGTGGACAGAATCGGGAGAGGAAAGTCCGGACACAGCCCGACACACGCTTGCGTGTGAAGGGAGCAGGGTAGCGGGTAACACCCGTCCGCCGCGAGGCGAGAGGTGCGAACAGAAACGCCAATGCCGAAAGGCTAGGGCTCCGCAAGGAGTAGTTCCGCAGTAATGCGGAAATGAAACGGCAAAATCCTTATCTCTGTGCAAGACCGTGTTCGTGGATAACCAATTGGACTTCACGAAAGAGTCGCTTGAGGTGGTTGGCAACAATCATCCCAGATACATGACTGTCGCCAATTTTGTCTGCCGCAGGCAGTTGCAAAATTGAGCGTCCCGAGGAATTCGAGGGACCAATCCTTCGACAAGCTCAGGATACTCGATTCTGTAACCACTTGCGGTGGACAGAATCGGTACAGAATCCGGCTTAAAAATGCAGTCCACACCCCCGCCGCAAGCGGGGGTGTGTGATATTATCGATACACCATGACAGCCGTACAGCGACTTGATTCCATCGCATTCTGGACTCTCGTCGCACTCACCGGTTTCATTCCATTTTTCTTCATCCCACTGCCGTGGATTACCATTATCCAAAGCAAGGTACTCCTTCTCTCGATTGCATTCACAATAGCGGTGATCGCTTTCTTTATCGCTCGTTCACTCGAGCGAGAAGTCCGAATACCAGCTCAGGCTGCTCTGTATGTGGCGGCATTTCTACCAGTTGCATACGCGCTCTCAGCGCTTGTAAATGGATTTCATTCGGTCTCACTCGTGGGTAGTGGAGTCGAGGCGGATACGCTTGCAGTCATTGGACTGAGCTTTGGCACACTGCTCCTCTTTGCGGCAGTGCATCGGAGAGATGAACGACTCGCAAGTTACACGCTTCTCTCGTTTACGCTCGGCATCTTCGTGCTCGAATGTATCGAACTCGTTCACATTGCACTTCCCACTTTCTCATTTGGCGGAGTGATCGCTCTTATGTCGGGCAACGCCTTCGGGAGTTTGCACGAGTACTCCATGATTCTGGGGCTTGGTCTCATGATCGGCATATTGTATGTGCGCCGAGGGCCTTTTCCGCAATGGTTCAATGCATGTCTGTATGCATTTCTCGCTCTGACCACCTCTCTCATCGCGCTTGCATCGTTTACGGACGTCTGGATCGCACTCTCCACCATATCCGCCCTCGTTCTCCTTGAAGAGCTGTGGCGCAGAAAAAGCCTGCCCGACAGGCACTTCTGGAAACGAGAAATGCTTCTCATTGCTCTTATCGTTGTGTCGATACTGATGATTTTTGGTAGCAACATTCTTACGAGCTACTTGCCTGGTCGCATTCGTATTTCACAAGCTGAAGTTCGTCCTTCTTGGATCGGCACTCTATCGATTGCACCAGATTCACTCGCAGGCCTCGTTTCTTCGGTCTTTGGCACGGGACCGAATACATTTGCTCGCGTATGGGGTTTGCGCAAGCCAGTCGATGTCAATCAGACTCCTTTCTGGGATACTTCATTCGAATCCGGTGTTGCGACGATTCCGACTTCTCTCATCACTGTCGGGATTCTGGGGTTTCTCGCATGGCTCGCCTTTCTCAGTGTATCTTTGTGGTCTCTCCGGAATGCACTCATCTCTTCATGGGATGGACGTGGTCGTGCGATCGTACTGCCACTCAGTAGCATCATTGCTTACCTCATTTTCTTCCATGTTTTTTATGCACCCGGTTCTGTCATGATGAGCATTCTGTTTCTTATGCTTGGTCTTCTGATTGCGTACTGTACGGATCAAGCCCACAGAGTTGGTCTGCCCGGGTCTCCATACGATTTCCGCGCATGGGGCATGGTAGGAGTTGTAACTCTTGCTGCGTGCGCGCTCGTGATCGCATCGCTCGGTATCGTGCGAGTTACGACTGCACATACACTCATCAACCGCGCAGCGCTCATTTACAACACGACGTCGGACTTTGATAGAGCAGCTCAATCAGTCGCGACATCACTTCGCATATATGGCAACAATGACCGGGCGCATCGTGCTGCGGTACAAATTGGCTTGCTCCAACTTCAGAGGCTCGTCGCGAATGCGGATCCGAATAAGGCGGATGCTCGTGCGCAACTGCAAGCCACATTGCAAAACACCATCACACATGGGCTCCAAGCAGTCTCGATCGGTAGCTCTGATTACCAAAATTGGCTGGAGCTTGCCGCGCTCTATACGCAACTCGCGGGCGCAAACATCGAAGGGGCCTATGATCGCGCTCGTGAAGCCTATAGCCGCGCGCATGAGGAAAACCCAACGAGTCCGATCCCTCTCTACCACCTTGCGCAGCTCGAAGTTTTGAATGGAAATTCCGACCAGGCAATCGAGTATCTTGTAGCAGCGCTTCGCCTGAAATCCGATTTTGCGCCCGCACATTACCTCGCATCGCAAATATACGTATCGAAAGGTGATCTAAAGATCGCCCTTCAAGCAGCGGCTTCTGCTGCGCAGGCAGCTTCCGGAGAAAGTGAAGCTTGGTATAACCTGGGCGCTGTGGCATTTACGGCTGGCGAATACTCGGTTGCACGAGATGCGCTCGAGCGAGCGCTTTCATTCCAGCCCCGCTTTGCAAATGCGATGTATGTGCTTGGTCTTGCGTATGACACATTAGGAGCGCGACAGGACGCCATACGAGTCTTTGAAGCACTCGATAGTCTCGATCCAGGACATGCTGAAGTGCAGAAGATTTTGAGCAACTTACGATCGGGGAAGCCGGCACTTGATGTGCCTCGTACCAAGAAAAAGGGGGGAATATGATTGCTGAGAGTGCTCGATACTTCGTAGGGGGAGCCGAAAAGGCGCTCCGATTTCTTTCGGCCGAAGTAAGAGGATTACATGCTGCTGCGTATGTCCTTGCGAGTGCAGCGCTTCTCTCATCACTGCTCGCGCTCGTTCGTGATCGGCTGCTCGCGCATACATTTGGCGCTTCGACAACGCTCGATATCTACTATGCAGCTTTTCGGGTGCCGGATTTGATTTTCGTCGCTCTGGGAGCACTTGTCTCGGTGTACATATTGATTCCGGAGTTGGTACGCCGCGATGGAGAGTCACAACGGTCATATCTCGACACAATGTTTGTCGCGTTCTCTCTTTTCGCGATCGCGGTCGCATGTATCGCGATGTGGATCGCGCCCTCCGTACTCGAGCGACTCTTTCCCGATTTTGTCGCGAAGGGATACCTTCCGCACATCGTCGTGCTTACACGCATCATGCTGATACAGCCGGTCCTCCTTGGACTCTCAAATATTCTCGCAGCAATCACACAGGTGAAACATCGCTACGCGCTCTATGCGCTCTCTCCACTCCTCTATAACCTCGGCATCATTATTGGTATCAGTGTTTTGTATCCGCTCCTCGGAATGCAAGGTCTTGCCTGGGGAATTGTGCTTGGATCACTCCTCCATTTCAGCATTCAGGTTCCGAGCGTAATTGGAGACGGTTTCTTGCGGCGTCTGCGCATCAGAGAGCCGCTCGCTATTGTGCAAACCGTTGCACTTTCTCTGCCACGAGCCCTTGCACTTTCAATGAATCAGGTTGCTTTTTTGGGCCTCACCGCGCTTGCTGCGACTCTACCCGCCGGATCCATTGCAATTTTTATGTTTGGCTTTAATCTCCAGGCGGTCCCGCTTGCGATCGTAGGTGCGTCATATTCTGTGGCGGCGTTTCCGACGCTTGCGGCCGCGCTCTCAAAAGGTGCGTATCAGGAATTTATTTCGCACGTTGCCATTGCTGCGCGGTACGTGTTTTTCTGGTCTTTTCCCGCGAGCATACTCATTCTTGTTTTACGAGCACACATTGTTCGTGTCATTCTTGGATCTGGCGCATTCGATTGGACGGACACGCGTCTCACCGCCGCCGCATTCGCACTCCTTGCGCTCTCGCTTGCTTCACAGGGGCTGATGCTTCTCCTGGTACGTGGTTACTACGCATCAGGACGCACCTTCGTGCCTTTTATTATTTCCGGTGCGATAGCGCTCAGCACCATCGGATTAGGGACATTCAGCATCCAGGCACTTGCATTTGAACCGTTCCGACACGTCGTAGAGGTATTTCTTCGTGTCGAGGACATTCCAGGGAGTTCGGTACTGGGCCTCGCGTTTTCCTATGCATTCGTGACGATAATTGGCTCATTCGTGATGCTTGCACATTTCGAATATAGATTCAGAGGTTTCTTTATGCAAATCTGGCGGAGTGTATGGCAGTCACTCCTTGCGTCGCTTGCTATTGGTCTCGGCGCGTACTTCTCGCTTTCTGCTATGAGTGTACTGGGAGAAACGACAACCGCGCTTAGACTCATGTCGGAAGGATTGATCGCAGGAGTCGTGGGACTTGTCGTGGGAGCGGTTGCATATTACGCGATTGGCAGTCGCGAATTTCTGGAGGTATGGGCCTCAGTCCAAGGAAAACTATGGAGGGCACCAATGCGAAAAGATATTACGTTGGCGTCCACCGCAGAGGAATCACCTGACGTCTGATTGCAAACGCATCTTCGCGACGTTTCGTTCGATGCTCCGAGAAGGTATAGTGTTCGTCTATGGCAGTCCGCATCCGTAATTTTTCAATCATTGCACATATCGATCATGGTAAATCGACGCTTGCAGATCGAATGCTCGAGCTTACTCACACGATCGAACCACGCCACATGCAAGCACAGGTGCTGGATCGTATGGATCTTGAGCGCGAGCGCGGTATTACGATCAAAATGCAACCTGTACGCATGAAATGGGAAAGTGCAGGCACAGCGTATGTCATTAATCTAATCGACACCCCCGGACACGTCGATTTTGCGTACGAGGTTTCGCGTGCACTCACCGCCGTCGAGGGTGTCGTGCTTCTTGTCGATGCGACACAGGGAGTTGAGGCGCAGACACTTTCTGTATTGTCGGTCGCACAACATTTACAGCTGCCGATCGTTCCCGTTGTTTCCAAGATCGACGCACCGGCTGCACGATTTTCAGAGATCAGAAGCGAACTCGCGCTATTACTCAAATGTTCGGAAGACGAGGTGCTCGGTGCTTCAGGGAAAACTGGTCAGGGGGTGAAGGAAGTGCTCGATGCGGTTGTGACACGTATTCCACCACCGAAGTCGAGCGGCACCATTTCACAAGCGCTCGTCTTTGATTTCGGATATTCAGATCACCGCGGCGTGATTGTCTATGCGCGCATTTTTGGCGGCGAGATTCGGACGGGCGACGCGCTCCGGCTTGTCGCGGGACAAGCAGATTTTAACGCGCTCGAAGTAGGAGTTCTCACCCCAGATGAGGAGGCGCGCGATCGTCTTACTGAAGGCGAAATCGGATACATCGTGACAGGCATTAAAAAGCCAGGCATCGCATCTGTCGGTGATACTGTTACCGCTGCACGCACACCTGCAGCGCCACTTGCCGGCTACCGAGCGCCTACTCCCGTCATCTGGGCAAGCGTCTATCCCGAAAGCCAAGATGATCTCGTATTACTCCGGCAATCACTCGAACGACTGCGTCTCTCGGACTCGTCACTTTCGTATGAAGAAGAATCGTCGGGCATTATGGGGAAGGGGTTTCGATGCGGGTTCTTGGGTATGCTACACCTCGAGATCGTGATCGAGCGTCTGCGCCGGGAGTTTACACTGCAGCTCGTCGTAACAATGCCCACGACTGTATACGAAGTTGTTCATCTGGACGGGCGAGTCGAGGACGTGTATTCGCCTGCGCGCTTCCCAGACGAAGGACTCGTGAAGCAGGTAAAAGAGCTCTGGACACATATTACGGTCATCACGCCGCCTCAATCCCTCGGTAGCATCGCGCAGCTTCTCTACGACCACGAAGCTGAGGTGGGAGATACGGAAACGCTCCCCGACGGTAAGACTGCCGTGCACGCGAAGATGCCGCTCAGAGAACTCATGCGACAGTTTTTCGATAAACTGAAAAGCGTTTCATCGGGGTACGCATCGCTCTCCTATGAGCTCATCGGCATGCGGGAGGCCGACGTCGTACGTCTCGATGTGTTCGTTGCGGAGGAGCCTGTCCCCGCATTTGCGCGTATCGTTTCGCGTCGACGTGTACAACATGAAGCCGAAGCCATGGTTGAGAAGCTTGAGAAATTACTTCCTCGACAAATGTTTGAACTCAAAATCCAGGCAAAAACGATGGGCCGAATCATCGCGTCGCGTCGCGTATCCGCAATGCGCAAAGATGTCACCCAGCACATGTATGGTGGCGACATCACGCGGAAGATGAAGCTTCGCGAAAAACAAAAGAAAGGAAAGAAAAAGATGCTTGCACGCGGCACAGTCGACATCCCACACGAAGTTTTCCTCAAAGTCGTCCGCGAATCTTAAGCGAGGACATTGACGAGGCCGGGGGCGAAGAAAATAACCATACCGACGATCACGACGATTGCGACGACGCTCCAGACGACTTTGGCGATTTTCTTTGCTCGTTTATCAAACAGAAAACTCATGACTGCAGTGTAATGGTACGATGGACAGATGGCAATAGTGCAGCGAAATGATCCAGTGCGGCTCTTTTTCAGACGCATTGGCATGCTTGCGCTTGTGACGTTTAGCATTTTTCTCGCTGTGAAAGTATGGGAGATTCATGGGAAGGAGCGGGAATCGCGGATGTTGCGCAACGAATCCGACGTGCACCTGAATGACCTCTCCATACAAGAATCACATTTGCGTTTGGCAATTGCCGAACTTAAAACCGATCGAGGTAAAGAAGCAGCACTTCGCGAACAGTACGAAATGGGTAAAGCGGGGGAGCGTCTGATCATCATTGTCGATCCACCGACATCTTTACCGATTCAAGCAAGCTCAACGCTCATGCGATGGGTACACACATTCTTACCATTTTGGTGAAAAGGAAGCTCGGCAGCTCGCTTCGAATAATTAAATACGATACATTTATTTTGTTTGCGGGATTAGTTTAGTGGCAGAACGATTGCTTCCCAAGCAATAAATACGGGTTCGATTCCCGTATCCCGCACCAAGACAAAACTAGACGGCTTTTTGAGAACCAGATCGTGGGCGGCACAAAGTGCCGCCCATTGATTTTGTGGGGGGAAATCCTCTCCGCTCGGCGCGCGCAGGCGCGCCTCGCGGTTGGCCAAAACGAGGTTCGAGCCGAACAAAGTTCGGCAAGCAACCTTTTTCGCAAAAAGGTTGCTCTCTTGTGCGATTTTAGGCAGAGATTCTGCCTCT
>JACRFJ010000028.1 GCA_016217935.1 Candidatus Kaiserbacteria bacterium | reverse complement strand
GAAGCATGCACGTACGGCTGTCTGGGTAGTTCGTGCTCGCCACCACCGCCCGCGACGCTCAATTTGAATGTGCATCCGACGCTCATACGGCGTGGGGATCGAGTCAGTGTGGAATGGAGTACACAGCAAACGCAATCGTGCACCGTTACGGGGACCAACGGGGACTCGTGGTCGGGTACAGCGGGTACCCAAACCTCGAACCCGATCACCGCACGTACCGTGTACACGCTCGCGTGCACGGGCCTCGATGGCGGTCACCCGTCGCGCTCCGCAACCGTCAACATCATCTTCACCTTTGATGAGCAGTAATTTCAGTATGACCCGTCGCGCGCAGGGAATGCTCGGCAGCGCAATCGCTCTCATCATTCTCGCGCTACCACTTTTCTCCTATGCGAAGAGCGATCTGCGCTCGACGATCTATGCAGAACTCAAGCGCACCCAAGCCGCAGACGTTTCAGATGCAGATATTGCCGCGATGGCGGAGCTTCTCGCGCGAGATGCCGAGGCCGAGAATATTGCAGCGCAAGATATCGCGCCCGAGAGTAACACCAACATTTCTATACCGAATACGTATTGCACGAGTCCTTCGCTTTTGTGTAATTCCAACAGGGCCTTCGGCTTTGCGGGAGAAGACCATTGGATTCCGCTCGCTCTGGCGCTGCTCTCGACACTCCTCATACTCATTATGATTGCGTACCGCGACCACCATCACGCGGATCTCGGAGTGCACCCTATGTATTAACCCATCCGACTGAAGTAAAAGTTTTCTTGCAATCCATGTTCCAATTTCCTCGTGAATTCGTCCTTTTTGATCTCGAATACACAGCATTCGAAGACAGTAAACTGCACAAGTGGTCGCGACCTGGCGAGCACCGCGAGATCATTCAGATCGGCGCGATCCGCGCGACATCCCCCGATTTGAACGAGCAGGATTCATTTCTCGAATACGTTCGTCCCGCAATCAATCCGCAGCTCTCAGACTTCATCGTTGGTCTCACTGGAATCACCCAAATTGACATCGACTCGAAGGGAATTCCGTACCCAAATGCCTATAGAAAATTCAAGACGTTTGTCGGGATGATCCCGGCATTCTGTTGGGGAGACGACGCTGACGTCTTTGCGGAAAATAATGAGCTTGCGGATGAGCCCGAAGAGCTGCCGAACGGACAATTTCAGAATCTCCGACCGATTCTCGCCCCAGAATTCGCAGCAATCGGAATCGATATCAGCACATCTTCGAGCGGCACACTGATTCAGGAGTTTGGTACAGCGGATGCCCGTCGTGCTCATGATGCTCTAAATGATATGCGTAACCTGCTGGATGCCATTCGACTGCTGCGACGACGAAGGTGATACTGTCCGCTTCAAAGAAGTTAGGGAAGGGAAATTGCATTTTGGTACCGTGCCGATGAGGCGCAACGGATTTGTGTTGTCCTGTATCGACAAGGCAGCACCCTGCCACAAAGCGTCACGATCGTGACGCTTTGTGGCAGGGGTGAATTCCCACCTCGGATTCAAAGGTCGAATCTCTCTTTCAGATATTTCTCGTTCTCGATCTGTTCGACGAGCATGTAGAGCACCGAAAAGCCGACGCGAAGCTCGGCCTTGAGGAGTGCAATGATCTCTTCGCAGTTGTGCGGGTACACCCATACGCTGTCTTGTAAGCGTTCAAATCCGAATGCGCGCATTGTTTTCCGTAAACGGTCGCGGATGTTTCTCCGCTTTTCCGGCACATCGAAAATAACGACGCGCCAACGCTTGTCCCATCGCTGCTTACCTCTGCCGCGCCCGTTTTTCATTGTTTCTGCGAGCAATGCCTGCCTACCAGCATCGGTGATTCGCGCGAACCGTTTGTCTCCCTTTGTCTCAAATACTACCCACCTTTTCTGGACCAATCTGCTGAGCGCTGTCTCCGCCTGCTGCCGAAAGCGCGAACGCCGCATGCCGGGCAGGTACCCGAGGAGTTGGAGCGTGTTGGGCGCCGCCATCGTGACGAGCAGGATCCCAGAGAGTGCGATAGCCGAAAGTACGGATTTTTGGATATATCCTCGCACGCGTTTTTTCTTCGCTTCCCGTTCAACTTCGCCCATAGCCACAAACTATCACGGTCGTGACGATTTGTGGTGGGTTATGCACACGTGACCTTGTCATATCGATAGTTTGCGGGACGGTGCACGTACTTATTGGACCCACTTCGTTTTTGACTTTTGAACCTTGCTCTGTATACTGCCTCCACTCCTCCTTCGCTCATCGAGCTTCGGAGGACAAGCCATGTCCCAATACGGGACCACTGGAGTGAGGCCCTGTGCCCGCTTCAGCGCGGGCGTTTTCATTTCTGTAATCTATGAAATTCATGCTCGGAACCAAGGGCAAAATGACGCAAGTCTTCGATGAGAAGGGTATCGTTTGCGCTGCGACAGCGATCCTCGCTGGCCCGCTCACGGTTACGCAGGTGAAAGCAAAAGACAAAGATGGCTATGAAGCGGTGCAAGTCGGTTTTGCCGCCCAAAAAGAATCGCGCATGAACAAAGCGCAGACGGGCAAGGCATTCAAATTCTTTCGCGAATACCGAGTAGGAGAAGGAGATACAGTCCGCACAAGCGGAGAGAGCATCGATGTGTCGATTTTTGCGCCGGGGGATATCGTACAAGTCTCTGCGATTTCAAAAGGCAAAGGATTTCAGGGCGTCGTCAAGCGTCACGGATTCCGCGGCGGACCCCGGAGTCACGGTCAGAAAAACAAGGAGCGCGCACCAGGATCAATCGGCGGCGGCGGACGCGCGGGTGGCCGCGTCGTGAAGGGAATGCGCATGGGAGGCCGCATGGGCAACGATCGCGTGACAGTCACGAATCTTCGCGTACTGCAGGTTGATCTTGAGACAAATTCGATCCTCATTTCAGGCGCAGTTCCGGGACATCCAGGAACGCTTGTCGAAATCAGAGGCTAAACACTATGGAAGCATCTATTTACAACACAAAAGGCGACAAGGCGGGATCGATCGCACTCCCGGAGGACGTGTTTGATGTCAAGTGGCAAAACGCGCTCATGTACCAGGTCGTGACGACGATGCAGGCAAATGCCCGCACGCCGGTTGCGCATGTAAAGACGCGCGGCGATGTTCGCGGCGGCGGCAAGAAGCCATGGCAGCAGAAAGGCACGGGCCGCGCACGCCATGGATCGATCCGATCACCGATTTGGAAAGGCGGCGGCGTGACGCACGGGCCGCTCAAGGAAAAAGTCTACGCGCGCGCGATCCCGAAGAAAATGCGTGCAAAAGCGCTCTTCATGGCGCTCTCGCGCAAATTCAAGGACGGTGAAATTATCTTTGTCGATCGTTTCAGCATGCAATCCCCAAAGACAAAAGACGCGATCACGGCACTGCGCGCACTCGCCAAAGTTGAAGGATTCTCAAAACTCGCGACCAAATCGCACAATACTGCACTCATCGCGCTTTCAGAAAAATCGGATCCGACCGAAAAGAGTTTCCGCAATGTCGGGTCGGTTGCACTCGACTTGGTTGCGAACCTTAATCCAGTTTCAGTACTCAAGTACAAATACCTGGTCATCGAGAACCCGAGCACTTCGATCCCCGTTATCGAAAAACGCGCACGTGCCAAAACTAAAAACTAACGACTGAAAACTCAAAACAATTCTTATGGCACTCTTTGGAAACAAAAAACCCGTCCGAACGACTGAAGTCGTTCAGTCGAGCGGGGAAAACAGAAAACCAGGTATGCCGCGCTCGGGACGTCTCGCCTCTGTTTTACAGCACGCACGCATTACCGAGAAAGCGACCGATCACACCGCACGTGGCGTGTACGTATTCGATGTGGCAGAGCGTGCAACGAAACAGGACGTGAAGCAGGCAGTGCGATCACTCTACGCTGTCACTCCACGCAAAATCGCGATTGTGAACATTCCTCGCAAGAATATCCGCAACATGCGCACGGGAAAAAGCGGCGTGAAAGGCGGCGGAAAGAAGGCGTACGTCTATCTCAAGCAAGGCGAAACCATAACACTTTCATAGTTCGATGGTTCAATACTATTCACCACAGGCAAACTCACTACACGCATATGAAACAAATGAAGCCAGTTACACCGGGGACGCGCCAAATGACCCGCATCGAGTACAAGAAGCTTCTCTCGGGACATAGGCCAACGAAGTCGCTTCTCAAGGGCAAGCGGTCGACCGGCGGTCGCAATTCACAAGGTCGCACGACGGTGCGCTTTCGCGGAGGAGGCCACAAGCGCCGCTACCGCGCCGTCGACTTCCATTTCGACAAGAAAAATATTCCAGCGAGAATCGCGACGATCGAATACGATCCCTTCCGCTCTGCGTTCATCGGCCTCGCAATCTACAAAGATGGCGAAAAACGCTACGTCGTCGTGCCCCGGAACATGAAGGTGGGGGATACGTTTCTCGTTTCTGATGCCGCGCCGGTTCAGACCGGCAATCGCCTTCCGCTCAGTCGCATCCCGGTCGGCACATTTGTCTACAATATCGAAATCTCACCTGGACGCGGTGGCGCGCTCGCGCGATCTGCCGGAAATTATGCAGAGGTAATCGCGCAGGACAGCGGCTACACACACCTCAAGATGCCTTCGACAGAAGTCCGCCGCGTAATCGCGACGGCGTGGGCATCGATCGGTGAAGTGTCCAACGAAGAACACCGATTGATTTCGATTGGCAAAGCTGGTCGCTCGCGCTGGATGGGACGTCGCCCGAAAGTGCGCGGCACTGCCATGAACCCAGTCGATCACCCGCACGGTGGCGGTGAAGGCCGTCAGGGTCGCGGGCTCCGCAGAGCGAAAACCATTTGGGGCAAGCCGTCTGGCAAAGGGCAGAAGACCCGCCGTCCCAAGAAATATTCAAATGTTTTTATCGTTTCTCGTCGCCGCGTCGGCAAAAGAAAATAAAATCGAAAGCCGCCCACGGGGCGGCCTTTTGCCTGATCGCGAGCGTGCTCATTTCTCAATCTTGAGCTCTCGCTCGACCTGGTTCAAGAAAGTGCCGATCGAATCTTTGCCGGGGAAATCCTCATCGGTCCCTTTGATCCGCTCCGGAAGCGAGCTGCCTTTCAGTGCGCTGTAGAGCTTCGATCGGTGCGCAATCTCGGGGTACCGCCGTGCCATGATGGCATCATAATCGGCGATGGCCTCCATCGTGTGGCGCACCCCCTTTTTGTAGAGCCGTGCAAGTCGCTCTCGGATTTCTTCCTCGGTAATCCGCACGTTATCCGGCATCGATATCTCCATCGTCTGTGCGGAAACATAACACAATTAGGCCACGATCTCAAAGACCTGCAACACGACCTTCATTTTGCGCCCATTTTATTTGACTTTAGAGACCACTTCCGCTACATTGTGCCCACGCCGTGGCGGCGTTTTTCATTGGCCGACCAGGAAACGAGGGTCGGCATTAAGGGTTTCTAACTCGCTTCGCTCGAAGAAACACTAAACAATATGGCCCGATCACTCAAAAAAGGTCCCTACGTGGACGAAAAGCTGATGAAAAAAGTTGCTGCTCGCAAACCGGGCTCTGCGTCTATCAAGACGTGGGCAAGGAGTTCGCAAATCGCGCCGGAATTCGTAGGCTTCACGTTTGCGGTGCATACCGGAAAGAATTTTGATGATGTCTTGGTGACGGAAGATATGGTGGGACACCGCTTGGGCGAGTTTGCACCGACCACAAAGTTCACTCGCCATGGAGGTAAGATGCAAAAAGAAGCCGAAATGGCCGCCAAGCAGGCAGAGATTACTGCTGCGCAAGCCGCAAAAGCGACCGCCGCTACGGTCGCACCAAAGAAATAGTGTATGAAAGCGCTTCTCAAGAACTATCACCAGTCGCCGCGCAAGGTTCGTCTCGTTGCCGACATGATTCGCGGTAAATCTATAGAAGATGCGCGCGTCAAACTTGCATTTCTTGCCAAGAAGTCTTCGCCTGCGATGCTCAAGCTCCTTGAATCCGCAATTGCCAATGCTCGCAGCAGCGGAAAATCTGCAGACGGTCTTTTTGTAAAGACGGTCACGGTCAACAAAGGTGCGGTCTCACGTCGTTTTATGCCGAAAGCTCGCGGGCGTGCGGCTCGGTATGCCAAGACGATGTCGATCGTCGCACTTGAGCTTGGCTCTGTACAGAAAGTAGAGAATAGTGGCCAGAAAACAGCGAAGAAAGCTACAGCTCGAAAATCCGAATCTCAGAAACTGGGAACTGCCAACTAACAACTGCAAACTATTTTTATGACACACACCGTACATCCATACGCACATCGTCTCGGCATCATTCGCGACTGGAAGTCGCGCTGGTTCTCGAAGACGCCGGCAGAGTATCGCACCAATGTGATGATCGATGCGGCGATTCGTCGCTTCCTCAAGAAGCGCCTGCGCGGGATGTATGTGACTTCGCTCGAAATTGAG
>JACRFJ010000003.1 GCA_016217935.1 Candidatus Kaiserbacteria bacterium | reverse complement strand
CATCGGGCGAGTGTAACAAAAAGGTCCGACCTTGAGAACCCTCAAGGTCGGACCTTGAATGTTTATGATTGCGAGGTCGAGTTGCCGGGGATGAGCGGGAGTGGAGTCTGCGCGTCTTGCGCATTGAGGTAGCGACCCCAGAAATAGAGCGCACCAAACATAAAGAGTACGACGATGATGACGGTGCCGACCATGGCACCGACCCCACCTTTGCGGGCAGGGAGGGATTGCGGCGCTGCAGTGGGTCGTACTACTGAAATCGGTGACGGAACGGCTGCGAGCAGGGGGGCTCCTTGCGGCCGTAGCGTAGGGACAACTCTCACCGGTGGAGGTGAGAGAGGAGGTGTCTGTATACGAGTCACCGCAGGAGTGGGACTCGTGACAGCGATTGTCAGTATTGGTCGAGGGGTCTGAATGGGCTGCGGTGTACGTTGCACTTGCGGAGGCTGTGTCGGGCGTGCCGCGGGTTGCGGGAGAGGAGAGAGAGGGCGAGCTACCGGCTGGACCGTCGGTGAGAGTGCGGGTGGTAGCGGGGCCGTCGCAATTTGCACTGTCGGAGGCTTCGGGGCGGGAGGCAGCGGCACAGGCTCTGCCTGCTGCGTTGGTTTTGGTGTGGATGGATTCGGGTTGAGGAGATCGTAGCTCATACAATAGATAGATTGTACACCTGACGCTGCAGGTCGGTGCGAAATTACAAGGGGATAGATGATTTATGAATTCGAAAGATATCGCAAAAGCACGAGCGCGCTGCGCTCTTCGCGGATCGAGCCATCGAGGCACATGCCGCGAGCTGCCTCGCGCGAGACCCATTCAAAGGTGATGTCCTCGCCTGCCTCAAGATGCTGCTTGGCGTCATCGAAATTTTTAACCAGGAAATAGAAAAGGTCCCAAACCACCGTCGCGCCACAGACCGATGTATGAAAAAGTGAAAGTTCCTTCACCTCGATACCCGCTTCCTCGCGCGCTTCTTTGATTGCTGCTTGTTCTGCTGCATCGCAAATGTTCACGCCACTTTTTAGTGCCGCATTGTATGCATCGAGCGTGTCGAAGACCTTGTCACCGGGCAATCGATAGTCGTGTTCACCGAGTTCGTATCGGAATTCCTTGGTGATGAGAACGCTATCCCCGCGCGGAATTATAAGACGCACACCGGGGGAGCGGCGCGCGAATTCAAATCGTAACTTTTTACCGGCTTGCTCGACTTCCTGCTCGACCACCTCTATGATTTTTCCCTTGAAGGTGATCTTTTCCATGCATCTCTCTCGTTAGCCCTGCAGTTTTGGCTTGTAGTCTTTTTCGTAGCGCTCCATGCTCTCGTGGAGGACCTTGAGTGCGCCATCGATATCGAGGAAATCGCCCGCCTTGCCAGTACCGGGCTTTTTGAGTGCTTTGTAATTCTCGAAATAGTATGCGGTTTCTTTCTGGAAGTACGGTCCGAAATCTTTGTAGGAGGTGATGTGATCGACGCGTTTGTCACCCGCAAGTACCGCAATGATCTTGTCGTCGATTTCCCCTGTGTCTTCAAATTTCATGCCACCGACAACACGGGCTTCCACGTGCGAACCCGCGACAAGCGGCTCTGTGACATTGATAATGATGATATCGAGCATGTCGTTGTCGTGGTCCCATGTCTGCGGGATCGCACCGTACGTAAAAGGGTAGGCGAGCGTGGAGTAGCCTACGCGATCGAGCTTGAGATGCCCTGTCTCGTTGATGATTTCGTATTTGTTGATCGAGCCCGATGAGACTTCGACGATTGCATTCACCGTATGAGTACTTTCATTCGCCCACGTCGGCAAGACATGCAAAAGATTCGGCATCGTGAGCGATGGTTTGATGTTGAGATTGGCCATAACGAGTACGTAGTTTATAGAACGTAGTGCGTAGTGTAACAAGCGACTTGCTTTTGACAACATGAAGTTGCGGGTGTTCGATAGTGGAAGGTGGGGCAATGGAGACTCCAATGGAACGCGCACTAGGAATACTGATTTTTTCGATCTACTTCGCCCTCGGCTCCGTCATGCTTATCCCGCGGGGGGCGGATTTGGAAATCATCCATCCGCGGACCGCAATGGATCTCGCGAGCGCATGCCTCGCGATCGCAGCCCCGCTCGAGACTTTTTAATACGATTATTCCGCGTCTTTTTCTTTATCTTCCGACGTTTCCTCTTGCTCTTCCTCGACCTTCTCGTCGGCGACATCACGATCCTGCGAAACTGGGTCGAGGTTAGCTTCACCGGTGTCTTTCGCTTCGTCATCATCGCCCGCGATATCTTTTTTGGCTTCCTCGAATGAGTTTTCTTGCTGGGATACGTTTTCGACGTCATTCGGCTGTGCTGGTTTTGCCACTTCACCAGCATCTTCAGCGACGTGGTCACCACCGGTTGAGCGAATATCGATCTTCCAGCCGGTGAGTCGCGCAGCGAGCCGCACGTTTTGTCCACCTCGTCCGATCGCGAGCGATTGCTGATCTTCTGCGACGGTAACGACCGCGCGATTTTCATTTTCAAACAGCTCGATGCCGAGTACTTGTGCAGGTTTCAACGCCTCCTTCACGTACTCCTCCGATTTCTCAGACCATTCGACGACATCGATTTTCTCCCCACCGAGTTCCGAAGTGACGACCGCGACGCGTACACCGCGTTGGCCCACGAGCGCTCCCACCGGATCGACGTGATCATCGTTGGAATGCACTGCAATCTTCGCGCGACTGCCTGGCTCGCGCACGAGACCTTTCACTTCGACAACACCTGAGGCCATTTCGGGAACCTCCGTCTCAAAAAGCTTCGTCAAAAATCGCGGATGCGAGCGCGAGAGGCGGATGAACGTACCACGCACACCTTCATCCACCCGCAAGAGGAGTGCGCGCACGCGCTCACCCTGACGATAGCGCTCACCCGGGATCTGCTCGTCGTAGGGGAGGATCGCAGTCGCGCGGCCCAAGTCGACATAGAGGTTGCCGCGCTCGAATCGCTGCACGTGCCCTGTCACGACTTCACCTTCGCGTTCGCCGTATTCGGCGATGATCGACGCGCGCTCCGCTTCACGGACTTTTTGCATGATCACTTGCTTGGCGGCTTGCGCTGCGATGCGGCCGAAATCTTCGCGAGTCTCGAGTGGGAAAGAAATTTCCTCGTCGAGCCCCGCGTCACGCTTAATGCGCTTTGCATCCTCGAGCATGATGTGTTGTTCGGGGTTAAACCGCGATCGGTGGTCGTTCTCATCGCGCGCCTCCTCGCCTTCGCCGCGCACGAGCGTGTCGTCGACGACGATCTTTGCCTGGCGAAATTCCATGTCGCCGGACTCGGGATTGAATGTCGCACGGATGATTTGCCCGCGTTTACCGTATTCGCGTCGGTACGCGGCGGCGAGCGCAGTTGAGAGCGCATCGACGACGCTCTCGCGCGAAATACCCCGCTCCTGCTGGAGCTCGTCGAGAGCGGAATTCAATGATTTGAGATCAAAGAGTGCCATGCGATTAGATATTCTTAGTGAGTGAAACGAACTTTAGAAAATCAATCGTCCTGAGCGAATGCGAAGGATGCGTAGATTCTGAGCCATTTTACCCATTACTCTTCTAAAAAAACGTCCGCCAGAAGGCGGTACGAATGGAGAAAGTATAGACTTCATTTTAAAAAAGTCAAACGCCCACGGGGAAGCCTCCCCGTGGGCGAACCCACCTTCAGATCTCATCGCAGTCGCATTCTTCGGTTTCGGCCCGATGGAGCCAGATAGTCCACATTGAGGCGAACGCGGTCGCACAGACGACAGCAGTGAGGGCGATCGCGATTTGCCACCAGTGCGTCGGTTCCCAGCTCAGGAGCAGTTCCGATGCCGGCAATGTAAGCGCGATGCCGAATCGCGCGAGATCGTGATCGTTGAGCCATAAAAATGCTCGGTCCATGATGCAACGCCTCTTCCGGTGGCCTTCCTATCGCATTCATAGCATGAAAAAGTCTCGCCAGACAGACCAAGCGATCCAGCAATAAAAGAAAATAAAAGAAGCCGAAGGGTATAGGATGACAATGGGGCCGCCCGTTTTTATTCGAGAGAAACTGCTATAGTGAGAGCGTGAACGAGGCGCTCATTATTGCCAGCGCTTTTATCGATCTGGGAGTCGTTTTGGTTGCATTCGTACTTGGCAGAGAGTGGCTCTATGCGACGATCATCGTCAATCTTCTGCTCATCGGACTCCTCGGGGCAAAGCTTGTCGGAGTCTTCGGCCAAGCGACCAATGTCGGCAATGTGTTTTACGCCTCCGTTTTTTTCGCGACGTATCTCATTCTCGAACATGATTCAATAGACGATGCCATCAAGGCGGTCTGGATCGGGCTCGGATCCATCGCTTTTTTCTTCGTACTTCTCAATGGCGCGCTCTTGCTCACCAGCATCCCTGAAACGTCTGATATCGCGAGGCTCATGGATCAGGTACTTGCGCTTACTCCGCGTGTTGCGATTGCATCGATGATCGGTTTCACCATTTCGCAATACGTGAACATCGCGCTCTATTCGTTTTGGCAGGAGCGTGTGGGCGATGCGCACTGGTGGTTCAGAGCGGTGAGCGTCATGATGGCGGCGCAGCTCATTGATAGCGTCATTTTCTTCTCGATCGCATTCCTGGGCATGGTCGGCACTGGTCTGGTGATCGAAACAATGATTACTGGCTACATCGTCAAGGTTGCCGTCGGACTCGTCGCTACAGGATTCCTTTTTGCGAGCCATTCTCTGAAAGCCGCGCGCCGAACTGCGTAAAAAACTTGGTATAATTTAGAGATGTACATTTCCGACACGCATCTCAAATCATTTCTTGCCGATGCAGGGCTCGTCTCGCAGAAAGATTTTGATGCTGCTGAGGCAGAGGCCAAGTCGACCGGACAAACCGTCGGCGACGTGCTGACGTCGAAGAATGCGATCGGCCAAGATGAACTGCGCCGCACCTACGCGTACATCTTGGGCATCCCGTTCGTTTCGCTCATGGGGACGAACATCAAGTACGAAACTCTCTCCCTCATTCCCGAGCCGGTCGCGCGCCGCAACAATATCATTGCCTACAATCACCGCGGCAGTGAACTTGAAGTTGCAATGCTCGATACTGACGATCTTGCCGCAATCGACTTCATCAAGAAAAAGACGCGACTAAAGGTACTTCCACGTCTTACCGACGCCGATTCGATCAAATCCGCCCTCAAAGAGTACCAGCAGGGGCTCAAAGATAATTTGGGGGACGTGATTCAGCGTGAGACCGAAGCCCTCAAGCAAGTGGTCGCACCGAATGAGCAGGAGGATTTGAAGGAGATGGCCGAGGGCGTGCCTGCAGTCCGCATCGTCGACACGCTCCTCAGGCACGCGAGCGCGCAAGGTGCGTCCGACATCCACATCGAGCCCTTGGAAAACACACTCCTTATCCGCTACCGCATCGACGGGATCTTGCACGACGCGATGGAGCTCCCAAAGCACGCGGCGCCGGCAATCACTGCACGCGTCAAGGTGCTCGCCAACATGAAACTCGACGAAAAACGCCTTCCGCAAGATGGCCGCTTCGGAGCTGAGGCTGGCGGGGAGCGGATTTCCTTCCGCGTGTCTGTCTTGCCCACCTATTTCGGTGAGAAAATCGTGATGCGTCTGCTCCGTGACAATATTTCTGGCTTTACGCTCGAATCAATCGGCTTCCACGGGATCGGGCTCGAGCGCATGCACGAGGCAATGCGCAAGACAACAGGCATGATTCTCACCACCGGCCCTACCGGTGCTGGTAAATCGACGACACTCTACACGCTCCTCGATATTGTGAACACGCCAGATGTAAATATTTCCACAATCGAAGATCCGATCGAGTATCAGATGCCGCGCGTCAACCAAACACAAGTGCGACCCGATATCGGATTTACGTTTGCCAATGGTTTACGCTCTCTCGTGCGCCAAGACCCCGACATCGTCATGGTCGGCGAAATTCGCGACAAAGAAACTGCGGGACTCGCGATCAACGCGGCACTCACTGGTCACCTCGTGCTCTCGACTCTGCATACGAATTCTGCAGCAGGTGCAATCGCACGACTCCTCGATATGGGGATCGAACCATTTCTCCTCGTCTCGACCGTGCGAGTGATCATCGGGCAACGACTCGTACGCCGTCTCACTGCGGACAGAGAGCAGTATGAACTTTCGAAGGACGAACAATCACAGCTCGAGCAAGTCGTCGATGCTGGCTCGGTACTCAAGTCGCTCAAAGAAGAAAAAGTCGTCGATCCAGCGGCAACATGGAAGACGGTTCCCTTCTACAAGGCTCACGAAAATGGACAATCCGCATCCGGGTACGCAGGGCGCGTCGGTATTTACGAAATGCTCCCGGTCACCCAGACGATCAAGGAACTCATCATGGCCAATGCGACAGGAGATCAGCTTGAGGCGCAAGCGCGCAAAGAAGGGATGCTCACGATGAGCGAAGACGGCATTTTCAAAGCGGCACAGGGAGTCTCGACAATCGAAGAAGTGATTCGCGTAATTACAGAATAGTATGAAGTATCGTGTATGAAGTATGGCGTATAGCATTCGAACAGATCATGATCACGAGGTCCAAAGATTTACTTGCTTGGAAAAAGGCTCACGCACTCGTTTTAGCTTTGTATAATCTCACAAAGCAATACCCCCGGGAGGAACTTTATGGGCTGACCAGTCAGAGTCGGCGAGCTGCAGTCTCGATATCTTCGAATATTGCTGAAGGGTTTGGCAGGGGAACGCGAAAGGACAAATTACAGTTCTATGCAATAGCGCGAACATCCCTTGCAGAATTGGAAAATCAACTGCTCATCGCGTTGGATTTGAAATACGTCTCGCAAGATGATCATAGAGGTGTATCTGTACTCACCGGTGAAGTGACTGCGCTCATAGTTGGACTTGAACGTTCGGCAGTGGATAAACGCACCCAAATCTAAAAAAATACTTCATACCCATACTTCATACTCTATACTTACGATGTGGCTCATTTCAGTTACACGGCGGAAAAAAGCGATGGAGAAATCTATCGTGGTGTGACCGAAGCGGCCGATCGCTTCGATCTCTACCAGATCGTGCGCCGCGAAGGCGGCCGCATCGTCTCGGTGAGCGAAGATTCGATCTCAGGTGCATGGAGTATCACGTATTGGAACGCAAAATTCTCAACAATTAAAGAGTACGACAAAATCCTCTTCACCCGCAACCTCGGCGCGATGCTCGGCGCGGGTCTCTCACTCGCACGAGCTCTCGCGGTGCTTGAGCGGCAGACGAAAAACCCGCGTCTCGCTGCAACGATCGCACAGATCGCGAGTGACGTGCGACATGGTGAGGCACTCCATACATCTCTTGCAAAATTTCCACGCGTTTTTCCGCGGCTTACTGCCGCCATGGTGCGCGCGGGAGAGGAAGGTGGCGATCTGTCTACATCCCTCCAGGTAACGTCCGATCAGCTCGAGCGCATGTATGATCTCAAACGAAAAATTCGCGGCGCACTCCTGTATCCGGCAATCATCGTAATCGCAATTTTCGGCATTGGTGCGCTCATGATGGTGCAGGTCGTGCCGACTCTGGCGGCGACATTCAAAGAAATGGGAGCGGAGTTGCCACGATCGACATCAATCGTGATCGCGATCAGCGATTTTCTTGTTCGTCACACGTATCTCGCCATTATTTTGATCGTCGGATCGATTGCAGGCATCTACGCCGGTATGAAAACAAAAATGGGGCACCGCATCGCCGATTTTATTTTTCTCCACGTACCTGCAATCGGTGGAATGGTTCGCGAGGTCAATGCGGCGCGCACGTCGCGAACACTCGCGTCACTCTCTACTTCCGGAGTCGATGTGATCACGTCGCTCGAAATCACACACGATGTTGTACAAAATTCGTATTTTCAAGAAGTGATTGCTGAAGCCGGAGTTGCAGTCGGCGCTGGTCAGCCGCTCTCGGCCACTTTCGCGCGACACGAGCACCTCTATCCGCCGTTCGTGGGAGAGATGATGGCTGTCGGTGAAGAGACGGGCCAGACAGCCGACATGCTGAAGCGCCTCGCGCTCTTTTATGAGAATGAAATCGACCGCAAAACCAAGGATATGTCGACGATCATCGAGCCCTTTCTCATGGTATTCATCGGTGGCGCTGTTGGATTCTTTGCGATATCGATGATTTCACCGATCTACCAGTTGTCCCAGAATCTTTAAAGACAGTATGAAATATGCAGTATGAAGTATGGCGCGAACACATCTGCGTGGCTGCGTTTCCATACCTCATACTTCATACACGATACTTCATACATATCTTCCTCACGCGGTGTCACGCTCATCGACACAATTGTCGGTTCTGCACTTATGCTTGTTGTTTTCTTGGGAATCGCAGCTGCGTTTCAATTTTCCGTCGAGGTAGTAACCACCAACAAAGCACGCGCCGGCGCTATCGCGCTTGGCAACGAGCGCATGGAATATTTGAAGAGTCTTTCCTACGCGCAGATCGGCGTTATCGGTGGTATCCCAGCGGGCAACGTTGTGCAGCTCGAGACCGTGGTACTGAATGCCATTACGTACACCAGGCGCACGATGGTCTTCTACAGCGATGATCCGCAAGATGGTACGGGCGGGTCGGACAGCAATGGCATAACGGCAGATTACAAAACGATCCGCGTCGAAGTGTCGTGGATGGCAAAAAATATCGAACGCAACATCACGCTCGTCGGTCGCGTCTCTCCCTCAAGTGTCGAAAGCGCAGTGCCGGGCGGCACGATCACGATCAATGCGGTGAACGCCGCGTCAGTCCCGCTCTTTAACGCGCAAGTGGATATCGCAAACACCGAAACCGCTCCCGCCATCAATCTGCGTACATATACCGATATGAACGGCACGGTCTCGTTTATCGGAGCGCCCGCGGCGAGTAACTACCAGATCACCGTGTCAAAGCCAGGTTATTCAACAGCGCAGACGTATCCGGTGACCGGGCCGAACCCGAACCCTGACCCACGACATCTCACTGTTTCCAACAACCAGACGACCTCTGCGACGTTTGCAATTGATCTCACTTCGTCGAAAACAATCGAGACCTACAAGCAGACCGTGCCGCGCACGTGGACCGACACGTTTGCCAATGGAAGTAGCATCGCGACCACGTCGAACACGACAACTTCGGGAGGAGTTGTTCGACTTGCAGGAAGTGTTCCCTATGCGCCCGCAGGATCACTCCAGTCGGTCGATATCACCTCGACGCTGCTGGCTCGTTGGAATGAACTTTCCTGGGTCGACACGACGCCCGCGCTCACCGATATTCGCTACCATATCTACGACGCAACGAGCGGAGGCGCGACCCTCATACCGGACAGCGTGCTCTCGGGGAATAGCGCAGGATTCACCGATTCTCCAATTGATCTGAGCATGATTTCCACAAGTACGTATCGGATTTTGAGAATCGGCGCTGATCTATCGAGTTCGGATTCTTCGGTCACGCCGAACATTGATTCGTGGAATATGTCTTACGACTACGGACCCGAACCATTCCCCAATTTCAGCTTCACGCTGCGTGGGGCGAAAACAATCGGGAATAGTCCGACCGTGTACAAATATGATGCGACGATCGTCAGTGACACCAATGCATCACTTTCACTTCCTACCTTAGAGTGGGATACCTACACAATCGGGATGCTCTCGACGAGCGGGTACGATCTTGCGGAAAGTTGTGCTCCGCAGCCAGAGGCACTTCCCCCTGGTTCGACGCAAACCACGCGTGTCTACGTGCTGCCGGATTCCACACACTCGCTTCTCGTCGATGTACGTGCTTCCGGTGGCGCACTCGTGAATGATGCGACGGCCGTTCTCACTCGGACTGGATTTAGCGCGACAAAGAAGACGTCCGTCTGCGGACAGGCATTTTTCTCGAGTCTCACTAATGCAATCTATTCGATCACGGTCTCGAAAACGGGTTATCAAAATTACTCCAACGCCAATCTCAACATTTCGGGGGACACCAAACTGTCCGTCGTCCTGCAGCCATAGGTATGAAATCTGTCTCTTCTCAAAAAGGCATGACGTTTATCGAGACTTTGGTGTGGATTGCAGTCCTCATCATTATCTTTGAGGCGGTCGCAAACACGCTCCTCTATTTTTACCGGGCGAACTCATATGGAATCGAGCAGGCGACCGCGGTCACCTCTGCCGAGCGTGGACTCGATAGTGTCGTACGAACGATTCGTGAAGGCGCGTATTCAAGTCAGGGCGCATTTCCAGTCGTCTCAATCGATGCAAATGATTTTGTCTTCTATGCAGACACCGACTCTGATGCACTCATCGAGCGCGTGCACTACTACATCCAGGGTACCGACCTCATCCAAGGGGTTTTGAACCCTTCGGGGAATCCACCCGATTACATTGGCACAGAGAGCACGACAATCGTTGCCGATTACGTGCGCAACATAGCACAGGGGATTACGACGTTTCGCTACTACGATGAGCTGGGGAGCGAAATAACGAACTACGCGAACTGGTCAGGAGTGCGATTTGTGAAAGTGACACTCGCGGTCAATGTAAATACTGCCACACTTCCAAACCAGCTCACACTCAATTCTTCTGCAGCGATTCGCAATCTCGCAGGCAAATAAATCAGAACGTAGGTCAGAGAACGTAGTACGTAGGAAACCATGAAATACTTTTACTCAATGCTCGACACTACGCATCACGAACTACGTACTGCGAACCGCCGCGCGCAGCGAGGCGTGACCGTCATGCTCGTACTTGGATTCATGGGTGTCTTTATGATTATTCTCGGGACACTTGCAAGCTATGCTCTTACCCAGGGTACGTATGGCCGGGCCCTCTCGGCACGTGAGCAGGCACTGCATGCTGCAGAAGGCGGGCTCGAGTATTATCGATGGTTTCTCGCGCACAACCCATCAATCTTGACTGCAGGCGTGGGGCTGGTCAGTCCCTACCAGTATGTGCTTAGTGATCCGGAAGTTGGCACGACCGGTCGCGCGACAGTCACCGCAACAGCAAATTTACAATGCGGAGCCTTGCAGTGGATCGACCTCTCGTCGCGCGGTACCGCAGAGATGAACGCGATATTTCCACGTACACTCACCGCGCGCTACATGCGTTCATCAGTTGCCGAATATTCCTACATTGTGAATGCGAATGTGTGGGCAGGCGCGAGCCGGACAATTCGGGGACCATACCATTCCAATGGAGGAGTGCGGATGGACGCGACACACAATTCCGACGTGACGAGCGCGGTAACAACGTGGAATTGCACGTCGAGCTACGGTTGTAATCCCGCGCAGCCAACTGCTCCGGGAGTTGTCGGGAACGGTACTAACCCGACGCTCTGGACATACCCGGTTCCCACCGTCGATTTCACCTCTATTGGAGTCAATTTTACTGATCTCAAAACGAAAGCGAATACGCAAGGCGGCATATACTATGCAGCTGCTTCCGGAAGTGAAAACAATCGAGGCTACCATCTCGTTTTCAACACTGCGGGGACGGTGACGATCTATCGCGTTACGAATACAGAGGGGTACCCGAGTTATTCGAGCCAATACGGAGACGGGACGGAGTACAGTGTGATCACAAACCAGACTCTTCTCGGCACGTATTCGATACCTTCGTCATGCTCGCTCATGTTTTTTGAAGATCGTGTCTGGGTTGAAGGCACCGCAAATGCCAAGGTAACTGTGGTTGCGGCTACCCCCTCCAATACGTCGACCGCACCCGATATTTATCTCAACGGCAACATCGTATACAACGACTACGATGGCTCCGACGGACTCACGCTCATTGCAGAGCGCAATGTGCTCCTGCCGCTCGTGATACCCGACAGTATGGAAATTCATGGAATCTTTGTGGCGCAAAGCGGGCACTATGGCCGTGATTATTTTTCGACGAGCGATCTACCTTCGCAGTACGATCCATATGCGACGCGCACGCAGCTCACGACCGTCGGTACAGTCGTATCCAATGGGCGCACCGGCACTTCATGGTCAGACGGTACGGGGTTTCTCACGCGTCTCGACTACTACGACCAGCAGCTCGCGTTCTCTCCACCGCCCTTTACGCCATCTGCTTCAACTGATTATCGATTTAATCTCTGGCGCGAACAATAAGGGAGAGTCGGACCAGTGATGTGTTTTGGAGCACGAGATTTTTCAGCTGAAAAATCTCTCGGTTCTCGCGCCGCCGCGCTCGAAAGTCTACAAAACACATCACTGGTCCCTCAGGAAAGAAAAAATAAACCACGGAGTGTGATCCAGACCACCGAGCCCATCATGCTACAATTTTGGCAATGAAATCTCTCGTGGTAGCCAATTGGAAGATGAATCCACAAACGTTTCGCGAAGCGAAGCAGCTCTTCGAGGCAACGAGAAGGGCAGCTGAAAGTGTGCGGTCGGTTTCGCTTGTCGTCGCACCTCCCGCTCTGTATTTGCGCGAACTCAAACGCGCCTATAAAGGACGCAAGATTTCTCTCGCTGCGCAAAACGCGCACGCGGCGGGGAGTGGCGCATACACGGGCGAGCTCTCGCTTACACAGGTGCAAGACGCGGGGGCTTCCTACGTCCTCATCGGACATGCGGAGCGACGTGCGGCAGGAGAGGGGAACGACGATGTGCGCAAAAAAGTTGCCGCTGCGCTCTCGACACGCCTCGCACCGATTCTTTGTGTCGGAGAGGCAACGCGATCCCCACGAGGTGAGCATTTTCTCTACGTCGCGGAGCAGTTGCAGGCGGGTTTTGCAGATGTTCTTCCTGGCAAAGCCAATCGGGTGATCGTGGCATATGAGCCGGTTTGGGCGATTGGCACGCAGAAATCGATGACACCGGCGGATATGCATGAAATGGCGATTTTTATACGCAAAACAGTACAGGGAAAAGGTCACAACGGGCTTGCAATCAAAATTCTCTACGGCGGTTCAATCGACGAGAGAAATGCGCACGACATGATAGAGCGTGGCGATGTGAATGGATTGCTCGTCGGACGTGCGTCGACCGAGGCAAAGAAGTTTGCAGACTTGCTGGAAGCCTTGCATGAGTCATGAGGTGCATCGATGAACTTTCCCCAGCGGAACTTCGCGACAAACGCGTCCTCGTCCGCGCGGGGCTTGATGTTTCGCTCGGCTCACACGGGGAAGTAACGGATGAAATGCGGATACGCAAATCGATTCCGACCCTAAAATTTCTATCCGACGCTGGTGCTCGTGTCATTATTCTCTCTCACATCGGGCGTGACCCTTCGCTTACAAACGCCCCTGTTGCAGATGCGCTCAAGAAATTCATACCCCTTTTTTACGTTCCCGATCTCTTCGGAACTGCAGCGCAAGACGCGATAACAACCATGCGTGCAGGAGAAATTCTTATGCTCGAAAACCTCCGACGAGAGTACGATCTT
>JACRFJ010000027.1 GCA_016217935.1 Candidatus Kaiserbacteria bacterium | reverse complement strand
CGTGAAGCATGCATTGAAGGTAAAATACTACATTCGCTACGCCGATGATTTTGTTGTTCTCTCGCCGGCGCGAGATCAACTTGTGAAAATGTTGCCGCTCATCGAACGCTTCCTTAGAATAAGGTTAAACCTCATCCTCCACCCAGATAAAGTTCTCATCAAGACGCTTGCGTCCGGCGTCGACTTTCTTGGTTGGGTGCATTTTCCCGACCATCGGGTGCTTCGCAGCGCTACGAAGCGAAGAATGCTACGGAAAATTGCAGAAAATCCCAATGGTCCGACGATCGGCTCGTACTATGGAATGCTTTCGCATGGGAACGCACATACGCTCTCGACCCTCCTGCAAGAGCGACTCGCGAAACTTGAACAAAGAAGGGGATGAGAGTATAGTGGCGCCTCATGGCCAAAGAAATAACCAAAATCATCAAATTGCAGATTGAAGCGGGTAAGGCGACACCCGCGCCGCCTGTCGGTACTGCACTCGGTCCAGCTGGCGTCAACATCGGCGAATTCGTCAATCAATTCAATACGCAAACGCGCCCGATGATGGGCTCGATCGTGCCGGTTGTTATGACCGTCTACAAAGATCGTACATTCTCATTTATCGTGAAAAAGCCGCCTGCATCTCGGCTCATTCTCAAAGCTGTTGGGCAGGAGAAGGGATCGGACAAGCCGCATACCAACAAGGTGGCGAAACTCTCGAGAAAACAGCTCGAAGAGGTTGCCGCAGAGAAGATGGAAGATCTCAATGCACACGATATAGAGCAGGCAAAGCGTATTATTGCGGGGACCGCTCGATCAATGGGAGTCGATGTAGAAAAATAATAGGCAACTTGACCGAGTTGTGAGTAATATACTATTTCTACGCTATAGCGTAGAAATAGTATATTACTCGACGAAACACTAAGGAGGGGAGATAATCGAGGCGTGAAAGGGAAACTCGTCGTTTTTGAAGGCATCGATGGTGCGGGCAAGGCAACCCAGCTCAAACTCCTTGAGAAAAAACTTCGTCGAGAAGGGAAGTCTGTAAAGACATTCAGGTTTCCCCGATATGAGCACGTCGTCGGACAATTCATCAAGGAATGTCTCGCAGGAAAACACGGAGATTTTTTGAAACTCGATGCCTACTTCACCGCGTTTCCGTATGTAACGGACCGCATCCTCGCCGCCCCTCAGATCCGGGCTGCGCTCAAGAAGAGTATCGTGCTCACCGACCGATACACGCCGAGTAATTTCGCATTTGGTGGCGCGAAGGTGCGCGGATCTCTGCGTGCGGCGTACCTCAAGTTCTTCGAAGAGCTCGAATATGGCGATGCGCAGCTTCCGCGCCCTGATCTCGTACTGTATTTGGACACTCACGTTGAGACGGCACAGAAGCAGCTGAAGCGCTCCGGAAAGAAACTCGACGTGCATGAACGTGCGCGTGCATATCAGAAAGAAGTTGCCACTCTCTACAAGCAGCTTGCGCGTGGGAGAAACTGGCGTTCGATTTCATGCAAGCAAGGCGAGTCTCCCGCAAAGATTCACGAAAAGATCTGGAAAGCAGTGCGAGGCAACATCCGCTAAGCTGCTACAATTTTGATATGCCATCGAAGATCAAGGAGGCAATTCACTCTGCGCTCAATAATATTGGCGTTGATGCAAAAGAAATTACTATCGAACATCCCGCCGATCTTTCTCACGGAGACTATGCAACGAGCATAGCCCTCCAATATGCAAAGCAAGTCAGTCAGTCGCCACTCGATTTCGCGCGGAAGATTGTCGAATCACTCGGTACAGTTCCTGGCGTAGAGAGAATCGAAATTGCAGGCCCTGGATTCATCAATTTTCATCTGACGCGTGAAGTACTGAATGCAGGCATCGACGAGGCACGCACTGAATCATGGGGGAAAGGGGATTTGTATGATGGAAAAAAAGTGATGGTCGAATACACCGATCCGAACCCATTCAAAGAATTTCATATCGGGCACCTGATGAGTAATGCGATCGGGGAGTCGATCTCTCGCCTCATCGAGGTCTCCGGAGCCGAAGTAAAACGCGCCAACTATCAAGGTGACGTCGGGCCGCACGTGGCAAAGGCTATGTACGCATATATACATCACAGACCGAACATAGACAACGATGTTGTGCGATGGGGGTTATCGTACAAAATTGGCAATGAACTTTATGAATCGAATGGAGAAGCGAGAAGATTGATTGATGAAATAAACGAGAGAATCTATGCTGGTGACCCGGATCTGATGTCCCTGTATAAGGAAGGCCGCAGGGTTTCGCTTGATCATTTTGAAGAGCTGTACAAGTTTTTGGGCACGAAGTTCGATTTCTATTTCTTCGAGAGTGAAACAGCGCCGCGCGGCCTCGAGTTGATAAGAAAGCACCCTGAAGTTTTCAGGCAGAGTGATGGGGCGACCGTTTTCGATGGCTCACATACGCGCGTATTCATCACCTCGAAAGGTCTTCCGACGTACGAAGCGAAAGAGCTCGGCCTTGCGGAACTCAAAAAAGAGAAGTTCTCCGGCGATATCTATCTGACGATTACGGCAAGCGAGCAGGACGGATTTTTCGAAGTTGTTTATCAAGCGATCGAAAGGATCTTGTTAGACGTCAGCGGAAAGTTGCAACATCACTCACACGGCATGATGCGCTTCGCCGAGGGCAAGATGTCTTCGCGTCAAGGCAATGTGATCACAGGTGAATTCCTGCTTCAGGAATTGATCGAAGGAGCAAAAGTGCGCGCTGCGGAAAGTCGTGCCGATAATCCTGCGAAGTTGGCAGAACAAGTCGCTGTCGCCGCGATCAAGTATCAGATACTCAAACAAGCATCGAACAAGGATATTATTTTTGATCGTGAGCGAGCGCTCAGTCTCGAAGGGGACTCAGGACCATATCTGCAATATGCACACGCACGTGCACATCAGATTGT
>JACRFJ010000004.1 GCA_016217935.1 Candidatus Kaiserbacteria bacterium | reverse complement strand
GACTCAGCGAAGAGCACACCGAGTATAAATGGGTTTCATTCGGAGAGTTATCTACACTCGAAAACCTCGATACATACCTGAAACAACTCATTGGATCTGGAGTTATTTCCGAAGCCACGCACGGATAGTCGCTTCGATTTTCCTCGCTTGTTTCGGGTCAAACCACTCGATGTCTTTGTTGCGCTTCCAATATCCAATTTGCTTGCGCGAGTACCTGCGGATGTCTCGATACAATTTTTCTTCAAATTCTTTTTTCGTAACCTTGCGTTCGAGCAAATCTGCGAGCGAGCGATATTCAAGACCCAGCTCGCGCATGCGCCGCAGCGAAAGGCCTTGTTTTCTCATCCTTCTCGCCTCTTGAACCATGCCAGATCTGATTCTTGCCCCAAGACGCGTGCGAATTTTCTTGTCTAAAGTATCAAGTGGGGGGCGTAGTCCAATCCAGAGTACATCATACCGAGGTTGAACCTCGGTGGATCGGACACTGCCGACACTCATAATAATTTCCAAGGCTCGGATGAGACGGACTTTGTTGTTACGTTCACTGGGCGTGCTCATCAGCTTCGCGCGCTTAGGGTCTTTTTTCTCGAGAAGCGCAAAGAGTTGTTCCGTAGATTTCTTTTGCAATCTGGATCGCAGCTTTGTATTTGGTGACACGTCGGGAAGCCCGATTCGTCCGACCAGTGCATCAATATAAAAACCTGTTCCCCCAACTAGTATCGGAAGCTTATTGATATGATATATCATATCAATTGCCTGGCGGCCTTTAGAGACAAAATCTCCTGCAGTGAATTTTCTTCTCGGCGAAGCAATGTCAAGGAGGTGGTGGGGAACGCCCTTCGTTTCGCGCTTCGTGATTTTGCCAGTGCCGATATCGAGTCCGCGATACACTTGTCGTGAATCAGCAGAGATCACTTCTCCGTTGAATTTTCTTCCCAATTGAACCCCGAGGGCGCTTTTTCCAGAGGCAGTCGGTCCGACCAAAACAAGTATCTTTTGTTCCTTTTGCACGAGCACACATTACTTCATCTCAGACAAATCTTGAAGTATTATGCCCTCACGGCCGGGATGGCGGAATGGCAGACGCAATCGACTCAAAATCGATCGAGGTAACTCATGAGGGTTCGACTCCCTCTCCCGGCACTATGGATCAAGATGAATATTTAGACCTTGTCGACGAAAACGACAATGTTATCGACAGGAAGCTGCGATCTGAAGTACACGCAGGAAAATTGAAGAATTTTCGCGCTATTAATGTATTCATCCGCAATAGTGAAGGGAAGCTATGGATCCCTCGCCGGACGGCTCACAAACAACTCTTTCCACTGGGGCTCGATTTTAGCTCTGCCGGACATGTCCAAAGCGGCGACACCTACGAGGAGACGCTCCGGAAGGATCTCATGGAGGAGCTGAATATCGACGTCACGAAGTATCCGATTCATCTGCTCGGGAAAGTCACGCCGGCAATACTCAATACGTGCTTTGCGATGACGTACGAAATACAAAGCGATGAAACGCCCAGGTATAACCCCGATGACTTTATAGAATCTTTCTGGCTCAGTCCCGAGGAAGTAGTCACCCGCATCGAAAGGGGCGACTACGCAAAACGCTTTCTTGCGCCGCTTGTGAGGTATTTCTATCTCGGATCTCAGAAAAACGCGGCGTGATATAATCGTCTGATGGACAACGGCATTTTGGATTCAATTTTTTGGGTGGAAGTCGATCGTATCAAGCCCAATCCATACCAACCCCGTAAATCATTTGACGAAGCGGCGCTTGCCTCCCTTGCCGAATCGATTCGCCAATACGGAGTGCTCCAGCCGCTCACGGTGACACGCAAAGAAATCGAGCGACCAGGCGAGGGGATTTCTGTCGAGTACGAACTGATCGCAGGAGAGCGGAGGCTTCGCGCTGCAAAGCTCGCAGGTATTGCTGCTGTGCCGGTGGTTATCCGAAGCGGTGAAGATACCGATCGGATGAAGCTCGAACTTGCGATTATCGAGAATTTGCAGCGCGAGGATCTGAACGCGCTCGATCGCGCCAAAGCGTTCCGACTCCTGAACGATGAGTTTGGCCTTTCACACAAAGAAATCGGTCAGCGCGTAGGTAAGAGTCGCGAGTACGTCTCAAATACGCTCCGAATTCTTATGCTGCCACAAGAGATGCAAGATGCGCTCGAGAAAGGCGAAATCACCGAAGGGCATACGCGCCCACTCCTGATGCTCACCGACAGGCCTGAAGAGCAAAGAACTCTTTTTATCGAGATAACACAACGCCGACTCACCGTTCGTGATTCGGAAGCGCTCGCGCGTCGCGTCGCAATCGAGCGTGTGCGCCGCAAGGCACTTATCTCACCTGATCTCCTCGCCTTAGAGAAGCAGCTCTCGGAGCGGTTGGGGACGCGCGTCCGCATTGAGAAAAAAGATACCGGCGGCAAACTGATGATCGATTTCTTCTCGCCGGAAGACTTGACGCAGTTGTGTCTCACGCTCGCCGCTGGAAATGCTCAGCAAGTCGAATCTCCACCTACCGTGTCGAATACACTAGGCGATGCGGCAATCGCTGAAAGCCCAGCTGATTCAAGCGACCTGCCACCCACAGACGCCGCGAAAACAGTGAATCCCGTTCAAGACGATTTGTACTCGATCAGGAATTTCTCGGTTTAACCGTGTTTTTTCTTTTCCTGCGCGAGCGCAGCGCGAATGTGCTTTTTTGCCATGTTGGTCTTCGCGATATCATGCCACTTGCGTGAGGGGTGACCAGCAGGCTTGGTGATAATTTCCACCATGTCTCCGTTGCGAAGCGATGTCTCGAGTGATACAAGCTTGCCATTGACACGTGCACCCGACATTTTGTTGCCGAGATCCGAGTGAACTGCGTACGCGAAATCGATCGGCGTCGCCGCGACCGGCAGATCGATGACGTCGCCCTTTGGGGTAAAGGCAAAGACGCGATGGCTGAAAAAATCAGTTTTCAGAGTATCGAGATATTCTTCCGATTCTTCGTGTGCATGGTGCGCAGTACCGAGCTCGCGCACCCAATCGGGCACACCAGTTTTCTCTTCCTTGGCACTCACTTCCGGTTTGCTTCCTCCAAATGCGGGAAAGAATTGTCGGATCCACTCGAGCGAACCACGGCGACCTTCGCCCTGCAAGATTTCTTTATAGGTGAGATGTGAGGCGATTCCATAGAGTGCCTCTCGGTGCTGAGATTCGGTCCGCAGCTGGATCTCAAGAGCGCCCCCATCGCCGGTGTACACGGTCGTGTGAATCGATTGATATCCGTTGGGCTTTGGGAAAGCGATGTAGTCCTTGATCTTGCCTGGTACCGGACGCCAGTGACCATGAATGATGCCGAGCGCCGTGTAACAGTCGGCGACCGTCGGAAAGACCACGCGAAGCGCAATGATGTCGTAAATTTTGGTGATGTCCCAATCCTTGCGCTCGAGCTTTCTGTACATGCTGTAGACCCCTTTGACGCGCGCCTCGGCACGAAAGCTCCGTAATCCCGCGTCTGCGAGTTCACGCTTCAAGTCGTGCTCGGTTTTTTCGAGGCGCCGGTCGTTCTCATTGCGTCGCTCCTTTAAAAGTTCGCGTGTCTTTTCATATTCTTTTGGATACGCCCACGGGAATGCGGCATCTTCGAGCTCTTGCTTCGCGACCGACATACCGAGCCTATCCGCGATTGGTGCATAAATCTCAAGTGTCTCGTGCGCGATTCGCGTGCGCTTCTCGACACGCGGCACGTGCTCAAGCGTGCGCGCGTTGTGGAGGCGATCCATCAATTTGATGATGAGAACGCGAATGTCTTTGGCGGTTGCAGCAAAAAGTTTGCGAAGGGACTCGGTGTGCCTCTCGAGGCCACGGTAGCGCAAAGCGCCCAGCTTGGTCACACCTTCAACGAGGGAGAGTACTTCTTTGCCGAATTGTTCTTGAATCGTCTGCGGCTTCACCCCAGCGTCTTCGATCGTGTCGTGGAGCAGCCCTGCGGTTATAGCTGGGGCATCAATTCCGATTTGCGCCAAAAGAAAGCCGACTTCGGCGGGATGGATGAAGTACGGATCGCCCGAATAGCGTTTTTGTGGCGCGTGCGCTTCTTTTGCAAATTCATACGCTTTTGTGACGAGTGCTACATCTTCGGCGCTCTTGGATGCCATTTCTGTGAGGATATCGTTGAGCGGTCGCGCGTTGACCTTGGTCATGGATTTGATCATACTGCCCGAGGGGGCAATTTGGCAATTGAGGGAGGATTCGATGCCACATGGGAAGCTCGACGAAGGTGCTCGATGTCCGGTACTGCAGGCAAGCGATGCGTGTCCGCATTGCGGAAGTCGCGGGCCAGGGAATGGCGGGGACTATCTCTCGCATCTCGAAATTCCGATCATCAGGATTCCCGGGGCGCTCAATCATCAACCGCTGCGAAGGCGCAGCGCCACATGTCCTATGTGACCAGGGCAATGAACGCGCGATACCGCGAATATCGCGCTTGTTTTATTTAGCGAGCTTGTGCGGATTGTGGTTGGGACACGTTTTATTTGAACACCGCTCCGGAATGGTTTTTGTCCCTTCCATCATGAGTGAGCCGCACATTTCACAGATCTTGCCAGTCGGGCGTGCCTTGATCGCGTTTTTGCACTCGGGATAATTCGAACATGCATAGAATATGCCGAATCGTCCCCGACGCTCCATCATTTCTCCTTTCTTGCATGTAGGGCAGGTGACACCCGTTTTCGTCTTCTCGAGCTCTTTCGGATCCTGCTTTACGAATTTACATTTCGGGTAATTGGAGCACGCGATAAATCTTCCGAATCGACCTTCACGCTCGATCAGTTTGCCATCTTTGCATTCGGGGCACGCTTCGCCGATTTCCTTTGGCGGCGCAATCTCGCTTCCGTCCTCTTTGCGTGCGCCGAGACACTCGGGAAACTTCTTGCAGCTCATGAATCGTCCGTTTTTCGAGAGCTTGTATTCCATGGGGCCGCCGCAAATCGGGCAGGGAAATTCCGCTGGCGCATCACCCATGCTCGTGATCTTCGGAATCTTTTCTTTCCCTTTGACGGCCTTCTTGAAAGGTGTGTAGAAATCCTTCAGCGTCTTTTCGTACCCGCGCTTGCCATCGGCGATCTCGTCGAGTTCGTCTTCCATTTCTGCGGTGAACGTGTCGGAAATATACTCGCCGAAATTTGCTTCTATAAATGAGGAGACGACGTCTCCTGTTGCAGTTGGTGTCAGCGTGCGCCCCTGTTTGTCGACGTACCCGCGTGTCTCCAGCGTGCGGATGATCGAAGCGTATGTCGACGGACGTCCGATGCCTCGCTTTTCGAGTTCTTTGACGAGACCGGCTTCAGAATACCGCCCAGGTGGCTGCGTCTCTTTGCCCTCCAGGTGTGCTTCGACTAATTCCAGGGAGTCACCTTGAACGACTTTCGGAAGTTCGACGTCTTCGCCGCGTGCGTCAGGGTCGGCCTTGAGCCAGCCTTCAAACGTAATGCGTGAGCCATTGGCCGCGAAATCAGGAATCTGCGCACCTGCAATGTTGGCAAGAATCTTGGTGCGAAGCATTTTTGCATCGCTCATTTGTGATGCGAGCGCACGAGCACGAATGAGCTTGTAGAGCTTCTTTTGCTCTTCATTCGATCCGAGCGAAACCTTTCGTGCATCAGTCGGACGTATCGCTTCGTGTGCCTCTTGCGCGTTCTTGCTCTTGGATTTGTAGATTCGCGCTTCTACGAACGTATCGCCAAACTCGCTTTTCGCAACGGAGACGAGCATTGCCTGGGCTTCCTTGCCGAGATTTGTGCTGTCGGTTCGCATGTATGTAATGTGCCCTGCTTCGTAAAGTTTTTGTGCCACGCCCATCGTGCGCGACGGCGACATGCCGAGTCGCGTCGACGCAGTCTGCTGCAAGGTAGAGGTCGTAAAAGGTGCGCGAGGAGCGCGTGTGGCCTCGCTCTCTTCGACAGAAATCACCCCCCACTCTTTCGATTGAGTTGCCGTATATATGCGCTCGGCTTCTTTTTCGTCTTTCGGTTCTTCGACACAGGTGACGGTAAACTTCGCTCCTTTCTTTGTCTTCACATCTGCACGAACGACCCAGAATTTCTCGGGTATAAATGCTCTAATCTCACGTTCACGCTCCATCAATATACGAAGCGCGGGGCTCTGCACGCGACCAGCTGAGAGTCCATAGCGAACTTTCTTCCAAATGAGACCCGAGAGATCGTAGCCAAAGAGGCGATCGAGCACGCGGCGCGCTTCCTGCGCTCGCACGAGCTCTTCGTCGATATTGCGCGGATTGGCGAGCGCCTCTTGTACCGCATTTTGCGTAATCTCGTGGAAGACGATACGTTTGGGCTTCTTGAGCCCGATTGTCTCTGAGAGATGCCAGGCGATGGCTTCCCCTTCGCGGTCGGGGTCTGTTGCGAGCACCACCTCATCTGCTTTCTTTGCAACAGATTTGAGCTCGTCGATGACTTTCTGTTTTTCGCTCACCACCTGGTAGCGCGGCACAAAACCACCCTCGACATCGACAGCGTCTTTGTTGCTTTTCGGGAGGTCCCGTATGTGTCCCACCGATGCGCGGACCGTGTATCCCTCGCCGAGATACTTCTCGATCGTTTTCGCTTTCGCGGGAGATTCTACAATTACCAACTTCATGTATTTCTTTCGACAGTATCGCTTGCGCTACGCCTGTCGAAGGGCATTGATACTCCATCACACTAGCACATGTCAAATTTAATCTTGAAAAAAGATGCGCCCGGCATGTTGCAGCCGGGTCGCGATTTGATGTTGTCAACGACGGCGAATATGCTTTTCACACCGATCAGTGCCTGGCATTGACTCCGCGCGACACTTCTCATGTGTGAGCGGATGTTCGTACGTGCACTCGAGATCTTCAGGAGTCTCGATATGCACTCCGCTCTCCTCGACAACGCTGCCCTGCACTTCGTCGAGCGGGATAGCGTCGGCCGCCTCGTGGATTTCGTTGGCAAACGGATGCACGGGCACCTTCGGCTCTGCAGGTGGTGGAGGGTTTTCGTTGACGAACACCGTCAGTTTTCCCCGAATGTCCTCCGGCGGAACCTCCTGTTTTCGGTCCGTTGGTTCCGTAGACTGAGCGATCTCTCCTGATCCCTCTTGCGGCCACAACTGACGACGCAGTTTTTTCAGCAGCTGTGTAGGAACTCTACTCAGCGTTCCGCGTGGCCGACCGGTGAGATCCCGCAGCTTACGAGTCTGGAAGCCAACGACGGCGTTCTTGCTCGTACCGAGGGCATTTCCGACGGCTGAGCATGAATACCCAGCTTCCAGAAGTGTCCTGGTGATTGCTTCCTTATCGTCTGGGGGAAGAGCTTGCCAGAGCCTCTTCCGGCGTTTCTTCGAATTCGTTTTTGGCACGGCGGCCTCCTTGTTGAAGGGTTTTTACGCCGTACGCAACAAAAGCTACTTGTACTCAAAGTATTATGACATGAATATTATGAAGCAGCAATTTACACAAACAAAAAAACGCCCGGAATGACCAGGCGTCCTCCCATAGTTGTGCGTGGGCGATTACCCGTATCGCTCCTTGAGCGCGTGCTCGATCGCGCTGAGCTCGTCCGCAGAGAGATCGTCTGCATTTCCTGTTCGCTCGCGTGAGGGTGGAAGTGCCGAGAATTCCGCCGGGTCGCGGAGCAGTCGACGCGGCATCTGGGCAGAGATCCGTGGGAGGTTTGCCGTTGGCGTCGGAGCGGGCTTCGCTTTCTTGGGCGGCTTGTCCCACGGATGTTTCCCGCGACTCCAGAATTCAAATTCGCTTCTGTTGGGCTCCTTGCGAGCCGCGTTCATACGCCGATAGATTTCTGCCTTCACCGCCGACTCCCCTCTGTCCCAGCGATGTTTAAAGTGATCGATCGCAAGCGCGATTTCACGAGCCGTCTTGCCTTCCTGCCACCATGTGCGAAGCAGCTCTGACCGCTCAGCATCCCACGTCCTGTGTACTGGAGGTTTTTTCCGCACTGTGTTCTCCCGGGATTTTCGTATTGAATGCTCTCGGGATGGTATCACAAAACCGCGCTGGCGTAACGATTTGAAACTATCGAATGCGCACCGCTCCGAGCTCTTCGACGATCAAGCCTTTGATTTCCATCGTAGACAAAAGTACATTCGCTTCCGTAATAGGCAGTTCGAGCGCGTGGATTAATTCGTCGCGAGTAAGCGGAGATTGTATGATCTCGAATACCCGCACTTCCTCAGGTGAGAGATCATTGCGCAGAGATGAGAGATGTTCGTCGTCTCGTTTTGCAATGCCAAGTGCGACTAAGATATCGTCGGGGGATGTGATAGCGGTCGCACCGAGACGGAGGAATTGATGCGTACCGCGACTCTCTTCGCTAAAAATGGATCCGGGTACGACAAGGAGTTCGCGATTATATTCCACCGTAAGTTTAGCAGTGATGAGCGTGCCCGATTTCTCTTTTGCTTCGATCACGAGTGTCGCGTGCGAAAGCCCCGCCATGATGCGGTTGCGTTTGGGGAATGTGTAGTCGGTCGCTTTCATTCCCGGCTCTTCTTCAGATACAAGTGCGCCGCCATGCTCTAGAATTTCTCGGGCGAGCGCAACATTGGCACGTGGGTAGAGAATATTCCAATCGAGTCCTGAACCGGGTACTCCCACGGTAGGCAATCCCGCGTCGAGCGCCGCTCGATGAGATTCTGCATCGATGCCGTATGCCAGACCGCTGACGATCACAACCGGATATCCACGCAGACCCTCTATGAGGTGTTTACAGACTTGGCGACCATACGCAGTGCATGCGCGCGATCCGACGACCGCAAGCCATTTGTATTCCGAGGAAGGCAGATTGCCGCGTATATACAAATGTTTCGGCCGGTCTGGAATTTGTTGTAAGAGAGGAGGGAAGTCAACGGGAATGAACTTCTTGAGCACATCTTCCATAATGGTATGATTTTAACACCGTCACCCGACATATGTTGGATATTAAATTCATCCGCGAGAATAAGGAGATTATCGCTGCGGGTGCGAAGAAGAAGCATATCGAGATCGATATCAATGCGCTCCTCACACTCGACGACAGGCGTCGCGGGCTCCAACTCTCGATCGATCAGAAGCGAGCCGAGCAAAATGCGGCGTCCGATTTGATCGTGAAAGCTTCCGGTGGCGAAAAAGAGGGATTGATCGCCAAAATGTCCGAGCTCAAAAAGACATTGCAGCTCGAAGAAGAGTCGCTCCAGGACATATTGAAGGAATGGCAGAAGCTCATGGTCATGGTGCCAAACGTGCCCGATGTTTCGGTACCAGAAGGGGATTCTGATGCAGACAATCAGGAAGTGAGGACGTGGGGGAATATTCCCAATTTCGGATTTGAGTCGAGGAGCCATACGGAATTAATGCTGGCGCACGACATGGCCGATTTCGAGCGCGGGGCAAAAGTCGCAGGATTTCGCGGATACTTTTTGAAAAACGACGGCGCGCGACTCGAGTGGGCACTCAACCGTCTCGTGCAGGATCGGTTTATGAATCGGGAAGGATTTACGCCGATGGTGGTTCCCTCGCTCGTTCGTCGTGAACCGTTCGTGGGTACAGGCTATCTCCCGCAGAGTGAAGAAGATCTCTACAGGACGCAAGATGGCGAATACCTCGCGGGTACGGCGGAAGTTGCGACGATGGGCTACTACATGGACGAAATTCTTGAAAAGAAAGATCTTCCGATCAAATTCTTTTCGTATAGTCCGTGTTTCCGTCGCGAAGCAGGAAGTCACGGCAAAGATACAAAAGGAATCTTCCGCATTCACGAGTTTGTGAAATATGAGCAAGTGGTGCTCTGCGAAGCCTCGCACGAAGAATCAGTAAAAATCCACGAAGAGATCACCGCGAATGCAGAAGCACTTCTGCAGGAGCTCAAGCTCCCGTATCGGGTGGTCGTCAATTGTGGTGGCGATTTGGGACTCGGTCAGGTCAAAAAGTATGATATCGAGGCGTGGATGCCAAGCGAGAAAAAGTACCGTGAGACGCACTCTTCGTCATATTTCCACGATTTCCAAACGCGCCGGCTCAATATCCGTTATCGCGATGAGAGCGGCACGCTTCGCTACGCACATTCGCTCAACAACACCGCGCTCGCGATGCCTCGTATTCTCTGTCAGATAGTCGAGAACTACCAGAAGAAAGATGGTTCAATTGAAATACCCGAAGTGCTCCGCACATACGTCGGCAAGGATGCAATAGAGGGCGCATAGCACGCGGGGCGATATGGGTCCCAAAATAATTGATCTTCGCAACAAGAAGCCGTCTCGGCGACGAGTGCATCATGCGCGAAGTGTATTTGCGGGTGAACGGCGCTCCTCGCCTTTGCGCGCACGCCGTCGCAAGGTGCGCTTCGCGATCCTCGGGGCTCTTCTCATAATGCTCGCCGCAATTGCGTACGGAGTGCATTGGACCGCATCAATCCCTCAGATGAGAATTACCCACCTCAGAGTTGAGGGTGCGCACCAAGTATCAGAATCTGAGGTGAGCGATCACGTGCGTACAATGCTCGCGGTGAACTCGTGGCGATACATCCCGCAAGACAATATTTTCTTCTATCCCAAACGCGAGATCGAAGAAAGTCTCGTCACATCCCTCCCGCGCCTCCAGTCCGCCACGCTTCGCCGTGCTTCTTTTTTATCCACCGAGCTCGAGGTTTCGATCAAAGAACGCGAATCCTACGCGCTCTGGTGCCAGCAAGAGATCCGGTGTTTTGACATGGACGAGGGTGGTTTCGTCTTTGCCGCAGCTGCGTCGACAGCAGCGCATCCGAGTACCACATATATATTTTCGGGTGGCATAAGCAGTGAAAACCCCATTGGGCAAGGCGTTGCGCCCGATCACATGGATGGAATCGTTGCCCTTCTCAAACGGCTCGAAGAGACCGGGTATCGTGCACGGGAAATACGAATCGAAAACGAACAAGATTTCTCGATCACACTGGAGCGAGGCTACATATTGAAAGCGTCCTACGGAGCGGAAATCAACAATCTCGTACGCGACCTGGGGCTCGTGCTCAACTCGGAAGCACTGCGGGGTACGGAGGGGGACCTCGAATACATTGATCTGCGGTTTGGCAATCGCGTCTATTATAAATTCAAGGGCTCAGTTGAATCGAGCACTCGATGATAAAAAAGGGAGGGGCGACTTTCATCGCCCCCGTCTCATCCTGCGACCTCAAGATTTATTCGACCTCTTCCGGCCACAGCTCCGGAAGGCGAGAGAGATCAGCCGGTGGTGGCGTCCCTCTCTGTTCCGAGAAGAACCAGGAAAGCCCAGTCCCACTATTCGGAAGCGTATCCTGTGAATACATGGGCGCGATGCCATTGCCGCTCGTCCCGATTTTTCCGTCCCGAATCATCCAAGCCTCCCTCGTGTCCGCTGTTCTTAATCCTTGATCAACTTGCGCATCCGTTGCCTCTGGGCTGCTGTCCCGCGCTGTTGTACGACGATTGCGATCTCGCTCCTCACGAGACCCGCAAGAGTCGCATCATCAGTCGCTTCGACGCAACCCAGGAGCTCGTCGATGTCGGATTGGCTCAGCCCCTCTGGACATGCCCTGAAACTCGTCACACGAACGCCGCACGAGATGCGTGCCTTCGCGCCGCTGCCTTTTATTGCCATTGGTGTACCCCAGGGTTGTTGCGCGGAGGTAAACGGTTTGATACTTCTTTCCTCCGCGATGAGTATTCCCTTCGGAAGGGAAAGTGTCAAACCGAGCGTGAGATGTGCTATCGTGCGGTGGTGAAAAACTTCTGGAGGGAACTCCCAAGACCTTTCTTCGTCCTCGCGCCGATGGAGGATGTGACCGATGCGGCATTTCGCCGATTGATCGCTCGATACTCCTCTCCACTCGTGCCGCGTGTCATCTATACGGAATTCACATCGGCCGATGGGCTCCTGCTCGCGCGCGAGCAAGGCAGGAGGAAGCTCCTCAAGAAATTTGAATACGCACAAATCGAGCGTCCGGTCGTGGCGCAGCTTTTTTCCGCGACTCCGGAACACATAGAAAAGGCATCAGCACTTGCTGCAGATCTCGGGTTCGATGGGATAGACATCAATATGGGCTGTCCGGTCGACGAGGTCGTCGACAACCAGTGTGGTGCGGCGCTGATCAAGGATCCGCCACGTGCGCGGGAAATGATGCGCGCGGCGAAGCGTGGCGCGCCTCGTTTACCGATATCGGTGAAGACGCGTCTCGGCTACAACACGGATGAGTTGGAAACGTGGCTTCCGGAGCTGCTCGCGGAAGATCCGGCCGCAATCACATTCCACGCGCGGACGCGCAAGGAGATGTCGAACGTTCCTGCGCGGTGGGACCGGATTGCTCGCGCGGTCGAGATTCGTAATCAATGTCAAGGTGACACCTTGACACGGACTGCGATTATTGGGAATGGCGATGTGAAAGACCTCCACGATGCACGCACAAAAGCGAGAGAGGCGAAATGCGAGGGTGTTATGCTTGGCCGCGCAGTCTTTGGCAATCCGTGGATTTTCGCGAACCGCTCAGATGAACCGACTCAGGATGAGCGCGTAGAAGCCTTGAGGGAGCATCTCGATCTTTTCGATCAGCTACTCACTGGGTTCATCAACTTTGCAGTGATGAAAAAGCATTTCAAAGCATACATTTCTGGCTGGGACGGGGCCAAGGAGCTTCGTGTACAGCTTATGGATACCACAGCTGTAGGCGAGGCAAAGTCTCTCCTTATCGAGCACTCACTACAGTTTCGGCCTGTATACCAGACGATTGCGAAGTGAAAAAAGTGAAAAAACGTCGCGGTAGATAAGTTGTTGAAGAAAAGCAACAGGTCTATACTCGTATTCAGGTCAGAGCCCTACGGGCTTTGACGTCATAGATCAGAAGGGGAACCTCCCCATGGACGACCTCGTTCGCGCGAAGAGGATTTTCGGGACTACGTCGAAGGAGCGGAAGGCGACCATACTCGCCGTCGCAGCGGAACTCAAGGAAAGCGGCAAGGTCCAACCGAATCGGTGGCGCGGCCAGCTCTCGCAACTCGTCGCGGAAGAATGCAGTATGGCACACGGTGGTCACTACCTTGTCTACAGCTACATCGGATATCTTGGGTCAGCAGTACTCAAAGAGATTCGTGTCGCATGTGTCGGCGAGGAATTCGAGAAAAACATGCGGCGTGGGCGACCGAAAAAGGGCAAGACCGTGCTCGACGCAGAACTCGCGCAGAGGAAGCTCGAATGGAGCCCGAGATTCGTAAGCGCGATTGTGACGATCATGGCGCAACGGAAACCGCTCTCGAAAGCTGCAATAGCAAGGGCAGCTGCAGGCGAGCAAAACTTCCGTGTCGCGTATCAGGTCATCGGAGCATTCTCGAATCACGAGCTCATGCTGATCGGCTATCCGCGACTCGGTACGTACTTTCCCGATCCGGTATGCGGTAACGGTTCCACCGGTCCCTCCGAGGACGCTCTCGACGATGAACCTGCCGAAACCGACGAATCGAGAAGTGCTCGAATTCGCGAGGAATACGAGACAGCGATCAAATCGCTCTCGCCGAACGAGCGGACCAGGAGCGGTCTTGCGGGAAGAATGGGAAAGGCATCAGCCGTCGTCAATTCGTTTCTCTATCAGAATCCAGATCTGGCCGGGCGTCTCACCGACGGCATGAAAGTGTTCAAAGGATTTCTCAAGAAAACGGGGTGAATGCGGTCGGACTCGACCGCACCTCGCAAATGGCCGGTTGGAGCGACGCTCCGCCGGCCGCGTTTTTTTATATTCTGACCCGCGTTATACTTCCGCCATGGTAAAAGAGGTCCGGCATTCGACGCTCTACAGGCAGTACCGGCCACAGGATTTTGATGAGGTACGTGGTCAGGAGCAGGTAACCGGCGTCATCGAAAAAGCGATCAAGAACGGGAAGATCGCGCATGCGTACCTCTTTTGCGGTTCGCGTGGCACGGGCAAGACCTCGGTCGCGCGCATCCTCGCCAGGAGGCTCGATGTGAGTGAGAAAGATTTGTACGAAATGGATGCTGCGTCGAATCGAGGCATCGACGATATTCGCGAACTTCGTGAAGGAGTCTATGCAATGCCCTTCGAGTCACCCTACAAGCTCTACATCATCGACGAGGCGCACATGCTCACGAAGGATGCATGGAACGCCTTTTTGAAAACGCTCGAAGAGCCGCCCGCGCACGCGATTTTCATCCTCGCGACGACCGAGCGTGATAAGGTGCCTGATACGATTCAGTCGCGCTGCGAGATCTATACCTTCAAACAGCCGACCCGAGACGTGCTCGCACAGATTGTGACGGATGTCGCGAAAAAAGAGGGGTATTCTGTCGAGCGGTCAGCCGCTGACCTCGTAGCCCTTCTCGCCGAAGGATCCTTCCGTGACGCGCTCTCTATCTTGCAGAAAGTGCTTGCAATCTCAACGAATAAGAAAATTGAAGTAGAAGAAGTGGAGGCAGTCTCCGGCGCTCCGCGTGGAGAGCTCATCCGTCAATTGCTCTCAGCACTCGCCAAGAAAGATGCATCGAGCGCACTCGCTGCGATCCAGAGCACGCTCCACGACAATATGGATGCTCGCACTCTCACCAAACTTCTCATCCACCGCATGCGGATCATACTTCTCATGCGGTACGCGCCCGATCTAGCAGACGAGCTCGCGCATGAGCTCTCTGAAGCGGATGCCGCACTTGCGAAGGAACTTTCAAAGGAGGCGAGTGTGAATTCAGAAATTCTTCGCGCACTCCTCGAAGCATACGGTCGGATGGCGTATGCCGCGGTGCCGCATCTTCCGCTCGAGCTTGCGGTGATCGAGATCTGCGGCACGAAATAGCCATGGCAGATCTTCGCGCACTTGCGAAAGAGGTACTCGACGATGCTTTTCTTATGACATTGGCGACACAAGATGCGGAGGGACCGTGGGCCGCAAGCGTGATTTTCGTCGCCGACAAGGATTTCAACATCTATTGGATGTCGAAAAGCGACGCACGCCACTCGCGCGCGATCGCGGAAGGAGGCAAGGTTGCCGTCGCAATCACCGCATCATGGCAAGAGAACAAAGAGCGCGCGATCCAGATCGAAGGCACCGCTCAGCGGATTGATTCGATATCTCCGACAATCATGTCTGCACTTTCAGCAAAGCGAGGCAAAAAACCCGAACCCGACACCGCTGCATTCATACTTGAGCGGGGATTGATCTGGTACAAACTCACCCCGACTCGGATCGAACTCATTTACAACGAATTATTCGATTACGACCGCCAGCGAGTTTTATAACCCAGCAACTTTTGTTATTATCAGCTTGTTTGGGGGATCGTCTAATGGTAGTCGCCTCCGCGGCGACCCGCCGCAAGGGCGGGGACAAGGTCATGTTTTACGCGTACGTACTCAGCAGTGAGAAAAATGGCCGGCAATATATCGGCTCCACGGACGACTTGAAACGGCGTTTGCTCGAGCACAATTCAGGGAAAGGCGGTACATACACAAAAAATAATCGCCCGTTCCAATTGATTTACTACGAGGCGTATATCTCGTATGATTTAGCGCGAAAGGCAGAGAAGTTCTACAAGTCGGGAATCGGTAGAGAAGTGTTAAAAGGAAAGCTTGAGAAGTAGTTTTTGGGGGATCGTCTAACGGTAGGACAACAGCCTTTGGAGCTGTGTATCTTGGTTCGAATCCAAGTCCCCCAGCTCGAGGAACGAAGGTGACGAAGACACTGAGGCTACCAAGCCGAAGTGTGGGTATTGTAGAGGAACGAAGGTGACGAAGACACGCCCATATTTTTCAATGTATTTTTGACCTGTCGGTTCGAGTCCAAGTCCCGTCACCCGTCTGAGACTCGAACCGCACAGTTGTGTACTGATTGAGTGAAATAGCTTAAAATAACTGACGACTCATGATTTCAGATTCCCAAATTTTTATAGTTGTTGATATCGAGGCGGATGGTCCGGCAGTAGGACTCAACTCAATGCTCAGTCTTGCAGCGGTAGCTACAACTGAAAAAGAAGAAGTATCGCGTTTCTATCAGAAACTCACAACACTTCCGGATGCATCCGCTGATCCCAACGTGACTGAATGGTGGAAGGAACATCAAGAAGCATGGAAAGAAGCAATCACTGATCCTCAACCGCCGGAGCGCGTGATGAGTGAATTCTATAACTGGGTTACCGAACTTGAGCGCGAAGCCATCTTTGTTTCAAATCCTATTAGTCTCGACTACACATTCGTCAGTTGGTATTTGTCCCGATTCGCGCCTGCTAACCCATTTAAAAACGAAAAGAACAGTATTCGCACGCTCGACATCAAATCTTATGTTGCTGGCAAATTTGGTTTTACTTTTGACAATTCCAGACGCATACATTGGCCAAAGGAACTAACGAAAGATATGCCCGAGCATACGCACAATGCCCTTGACGATGCAATCGGATATGCTGTAGTGTTGCGGAAACTTGTCGCAATGAGCGAGAAGTTAACCACTCTTTGAGTAGGAGGTTATAGTGCACAAAACAATCGTGACAGCCGCTGGGCCGAGCATGGCATCAGTTCTCACTACCGTTTCCCTGCCATCATTCGCTGCATTCGCGGAGCGGTATGGCTACAGGATGCAAGTAACATATGTGAAGGAAGACGATGCGGATAGGTGGAGCGTCACTGCCAAGAGCGTTCGCTGGCAAAAGTTGTGTTTCATCAAGTCGGCACTCGAACAGAGCGACGTCGTGGTGTGGTTCGACGCGGACGTGCTGATTTGCCGAACCGATGCCGACATTCTCGACTCAATCGGCACAACCGACTACCAAGGTCTAGTACTTCATACGATTCCGTCGGAAGATCGGACGAATCCCAACACGGGAGTGTGGGTGATCCGAAACACTGAAAAAGCATTTCGCTTTTTGGACAGGGTTTCGGAAGTCGGAATGCCGGAAGGGCGTTGGGCCGACCAGGGCGCAGTGCTCAGGGCACTCGGATGGATCTTGGGCGACGAGCACTATCGCGGTGCGCGAATGCCTGATACACCAACCGAATTCATGAAAGGCACGGCGTGGTTGCCTGCCGGTTGGAACCAACCATATCACGAAAGGTATGCTGGCCCGACAATGGCGTCCGACCCGTTCGCGATACACTTCATGGAAATGCCCGTCGATGATCGCTTGAAGTACATGCGTGAAGTTGTCGATCGGTATGCTAACCAGTGATGCAAACAGGAGGGAGTAAGTGTCAGATCAATCATCAATTCCTCTCGTTCTTGGTTTCAGGGTTCTTGATGAGATCCCATCCATTCTTCACCCGCTCGCAGATGATACGGTGAAATGCTACCGACAACGCCATTCCGACTTGCGGTCAGTGTACGTAATCGGAAGCGTGGCGGTAGGAGAATGGATGCCAGGCGTTAGCGACCTTGATGTCGTTGGAGTGGTCGAGCGAGAAGTACACCCTGACGATGAAGCCACGAGACGGCGAGAGTTGTCGACACTTGGCGAATCTTGGCCGCAAGTGTCGTTCATCAATAACTCGGTACTCAGTCTCGCTGCACTTCACGCCGAGAAGCCCGACGCCATGGTTGTTGGTCGGGCGAGAATCATCGCGGTGACCGGGCTACACTTGTGGGGCGATAGACTCGACTTTCAGGATTATGTCCCATCAGTCGAGGCAATGGCTTACGGACGTGCCGCTCGCGCCAAGATACTGATGAAAAGATATCGATCTGGGATCATCAATGAGCCGTTCCGGAGTAATCCCAAACTGCTTGCTCGTTCCAGCGCAAAAGCGGCGATTCGCGTGCTCTCCGGCATCACGATTCTTCGCGGTGCAACCTTCTACACTTCGCCAGAACAAACGGTCATGATGGTTGTGAAGTACGCGCCTGAGGCGATACCACTCGTCCAGCGAGCACTCGCCATCGTCAACGGAATCGAATCCCAACCCAACGAGGCGATGAACATCACCGAGCAAGCCATAGAGTTGTTCTACGGTTTGTATCCCGACCATACACCAGAATAGTCTCCCCCCGCATAGTTTGCTATGCGGGGATCCTTTATGTATCTTAGACTCGAACCGAAAACGAGATATGTTTTAAGCTGCGGCGCTAGAGAGACCGAGACACGTTCGAATCGAGGTGCCCAGCCGATTTGAAAATCTAGAACGGCTTCGCCGAAGGGACATTCATATGAACTTCGTTTACATCCTCGAATGCGCCGATAAGTCTTTGTATATAGGATGCACAAATAATCTTAAGAAAAGATTAGATCAGCATAACAATTCGAAATGGGGAGCACACTACACCAAGATCAGACGACCCGCAGCACTCAAATATATAGAGCAGTTCAAAACGTTGAGTGATGCAAGAAAGCGAGAAGCTGAGATAAAACGTTGGACGCGACAGAAGAAACTGAACTTAATACAGCTTGGTCGTCCTTGAGATAGGCTTGCGATGAGTTTAGTCGAACCGTTCGGATTCCGAGGAGCTTAGTTATGAACACCCTACCTTAGTCGCCTGATTCGAATCCCAGACAGGTTTGGTACGAGCAAACGATTTTTCGCGGAAGGAACTCAAGCAGAAAACTTCAAACTACTACTCTGCTCCTCTATACAACGCAGCTCGAATATTTTTCGAGCGCGGAATCTAACTGTACGGCGGGGCGGGTTTTATAAATTGACGAATCATACGAAAAGACTTTTTTACTCAAATTGGATATAATCCCGATATGACCGGTATCGGCAAGATTTTCCTCGGCATAGCGCTTATATCGCTTCTCGCTTTCGGTACCTTCGGGATGCTCAATATGAGCATGGATATGCAGGTGGACGGGACAATGGGACATTGTCCGTTTTCAGTTGGAGACTCCATTTGCACCATGATACCCCTCGCGCATATTCAAGCGTCGCAGTCGTTCTTCGCGACGCTTGTCTCGTACGGCGACACTCTCATCATTCTCGCATTGTTGGCCTTCTCAATATGCGCCTTCTATGTTTTATTCAAATCGCATGCACCTCCTTTAGCGTTGGCATACATAGCTCGGCGCAGAAGGCCCGTAGCGTTCTCATGTCTACAAGTGGCTTTTTCGAGCGGCATTCTCAATCCGAAGATTTTTTAGTGTCAGCAAGGAGCACGCCCCTTGGCGTTGCTATTATTAACTCCTTGTAAAGACACTATGCAAAACGTACACACATACAGAGTAAAAGGGATGCATTGCGCCTCGTGTTCTGCGATCATCGAAAAAACATTCAAGAAAATCGAAGGCGTGCATTTTGCCGAAGTAAATTACGGCACCGAGACAGCGAAAGTCTCATACGATGCTACTAAAACCGATCCGCACAAACTCTCGGAAAAGATCGAGTCGTTTGGCTATTCTCTTGTCGTACCGACAGCCGAAGAAATGGAAATGTCATCGGTCGAACACGCAACGCATACCGGACTCTATCAATCAAAAAAAGAAAAGCTCGGTGAGATCAACGCGCTGAAAATCAAGGTATTCTCTGCGCTCCCACTTGCAGCAATAAGTATTGCATTTATGGCGTGGGACATACTCGCGGGATTCGGCATTCTCTCTCACATGCCGCACACAGTCGCGGAATTCTCCCACCATCTCCTTGCCGTAATGGCGACCTACACGCTGGTCGTAGTAGGTCAGCCGTACCTTCTCGGTATGTACCGCTTTTTCCGCTACGGAAAAGCCAACATGGATACACTGATAGGTCTCGGTACCTCGGTTGCATTCCTCTACAGCTTCATCGTAAGCGCGTTTCAGGAGGCGCTTGCCCCGTACATCAACACGGCGTTCACCTATTACGACGTTACGATCGTGGTGATTACCTTCATCACGCTCGGCAAATATCTTGAATCGCGCTCGAAGCTCAAAACCGGCGACGCCATAGAAAAATTGCTAAATCTTCAGGCAAAAACGGCGCTCGTAGTTCGTAACGGCAAAGAAGAAGAAATTCCCGCTGATCGCGTCGTGCATGATGACTTGATCGTCGTGAAGCCGGGAGGAAAAATACCGGTGGATGGAGTAATTACAGACGGCAATTCTTTTATCGACGAATCAATGGTTACCGGCGAGCCAATGCCTGTAGAAAAGAATCTCGGTGATTCAGTCGTTGCAGGGACGATAAACACAAACGGCAGCTTCACGTTCAAGGCAACGAAAGTCGGATCGGAAACGCTGCTCGCTCACATCATCAAAATGGTTGAGGAGGCACAGGGTAGCCGCGCTCCGATTCAGGCGCTTGCGGACAAAATCTCAAGCGTATTCGTGCCGACCGTTCTCGCGCTTTCGTTGGTTACGTTCGGTACATGGCTCGTAGTCGGGACACAGTATCTCGGTTTCTCGCAAGCACTTACATACGGACTTACAGCGCTTGTGGGTATTCTGGTGATCGCGTGTCCGTGCGCTCTCGGACTCGCAACGCCGATGGCGATCATTGTCGGAGTCGGTAAAGGTGCAAAAGAAGGAATTCTGATCAAAGACGCTGCGACGCTTGAAAAGCTGCATACAGTAGACACGGTCGTGGTGGACAAAACAGGCACGATCACGAAAGGAAGGCCGGAACTGGTTGGTATAAAAAACTATTCCGACCTCGACGAAAATAAAATCGTTGCTATTCTCGCCGCACTAGAGAGTAAATCGGAGCATCCGATCGCTCACGCTGTCGTGGAATACGCACGGGTAAAAGGAATTACGCCTGATACAGTCCAGCACTTCGAGAACGTCAAAGGTAAAGGGGTGAAGGGAGCGATTGGCGGCACGGAATACTATGCGGGAAACACTAAACTTGTGTCTGATCTCAAGCTCTCGTTTGACGTAAAGGATTTAGCAGCAGAAACCGCGAAAGGCAAAACTCCCGTATTGCTCGCGACAAAGGATACGGTTATTGCAGCCATATTGGTTGCCGACGCTATCAAGCCGGAAGCTATCGAGGCGGTAAGAAATCTCCACACGCTTGGGATCAAAATAGTATTGCTCACGGGAGATGATAAAAACACTGCGCAAGCCATCGCTAAAGAGGTTGGAATTGACGATGTTGTGGCCGAAGCACTTCCCGAAGACAAGCTCAAAAAGATCAAAGAATTACAGGCTCAAAGCCACGTCGTCGCGATGGCAGGGGATGGCGTAAACGATGCCCCCGCGCTCGCACAGGCGGACGTAGGTATTGCTATGGCAACGGGCACTGATGTTGCAATCGAAACGGCGGGCATCACTCTCTTGCACGGCGATATCTCCAAGCTGGCCAAAACCATCCGGCTCTCAAAAATGACGATTCGTGGAATCAGGCAAAATCTCTTCTTCGCGTTCGTCTATAACGTCGTTGGGATTCCGTTGGCCGGAGGTCTTTTTTTCCCGATTTTCGGCTGGCTCTTATCGCCTGTGTTCGCGGGTCTCGCGATGGCATTATCAAGCGTGTCCGTTGTCGGGAATGCGCTTCGGTTAAAGGCAAAACAACTCTAGGTATGGATTCACATAAAGATGCCCCTCAAACATTTACTTGCCCAGTGTGCGGCTTTTCCTACTCGGAAAAGGAATGGGCAAAGAAATGCGAGAACTGGTGCAGAGAGCACAAAAGCTGCAATCTTGAAATTATCCAACATGCAGTAGATAAACCAAATGTATGAAGACGTACACATTCCACGTAACGGGAATGCACTGTTCAGCGTGCCCCATGCTCATCAAAAGCGAACTTGAGGAAATTACAGAAGTGTCGAGTGCAACCGCGTCGCTCTCCCGAAATGAGGTCGAGGTCAAAGGAGAGTTCGGAGATGAGACACTTGAGCACGTAGCCCGTGACCTCACAGTAGCCGTAAAGCATCACGGGTATTCACTCACAACCGAGAAGCAGCAGCATACGGTCAAGTGGTCGGATTTTTCGATCGCAATTCCCGTAGCGCTCGGATTCATCGCATTGTTTATCGTTCTGCAAGAAATCGGCATCGTGAATCTTGTCACGATCTCAAACGTCACCTACGGCACGGCATTCATGATCGGTCTTATCGCGTCAGTATCGACCTGTATGGCCGTTGTCGGCGGACTCGTACTCTCGATGTCGGCCAACTTCGCAAAGGAGGGTGACAAAGTACGGCCGCAAGTGTTCTTTCACGCCAGTCGTCTTGTGTCGTTCTTCGTGCTCGGCGGCATTATCGGACTCCTCGGCTCTGTCTTCGCTTTGGGGGCGACGGGGACATTCGTATTGAGTCTCGTTGTTGCGCTCGTACTTCTTGTCCTCGGTATCAATCTGTTGGATATATTCCCGTCACTGAAACAGTGGCAACCGACATTGCCGAGCGTCGTCGGAAGGCACATCAACGAATTAAAAAATGTAAATCACACGTTGACTCCGGTTCTCCTGGGCGCGGCAACGTTCTTTCTGCCATGCGGATTTACGCAGTCGATGCAGATCTACTCGCTCACGACCGGCAGCTTCTGGACAGGAGCGTTCACGATGTCTGCATTCGCGCTCGGGACGCTGCCGGTGCTCTCGCTCTTGAGTTTCAGTTCGCTCGCAATCCACAAAAAAGCGCAGTCAGGCATTTTCTTCAAGACTGCGGGACTCGTAGTGATATTTTTCGCTCTCGTCAATCTTCAAGCTGCGCTTGCCGCAGCAGGAATTATCAACCCACTCTTTAGCTTCTAACCTGTGAAAAGCACAACGACTAATACAATATTCGCAATGGTGATCGCGATCGCGATCATCGGAAGCGCATTGTATTTCGCGACCAAAACTCCTGAAGTCGCGTCTACAAACAATGTATATGAAGGGCACGGACAGCAAATCGTAGAAATTACTGCAAAAGGAAAATATGCGCCGCATCTGACTGCCGCGAAAGCAGGCATGCCGACAGTGCTACGCGTCAAAACCGATGGCACGTACGACTGTACATCGCAGCTCATAGTGCCGAGCATGGGATATCGGCAAGCGCTACCGCCCACTGGAATGACAGATATTCAGTTGGAGGCGCAGCAGCCGGGAGCTACTGTACGCGGCGTCTGCGCGATGGGAATGTACAACTTCGAGATCAAATTCAATTAGGTGCGATTATATCATATCTGGCCGCCGAAAAAGCAAGCGTTCTGGGGCTAACCACATGAGCCGTTTGGCAGGATAGAATACAGCCATGGCTGTATTCTATTAGAAATTCGAACGCAAATTCTGAGCAAGGGTTCCCCTTGCTCAGTCCATGTACACCCACCTCAAACTTGTTGGCTCCAAAATAGCACCGACTGGTATCATTTTTGCCACCTATGAGCCGGCGGGCGACCTCAAGACAGCTCTGATCGACAAAAACTAGTCAATGGTGAGTGGGATAGGAAGAAAAATGGGGATGGGGTATATTCTATGGTAAAGAAATATTACAGATTAAGACAAGGACCATGCAGAATCTGTCCATTGCAAAGATCGGTCTCGGCGTAGCAGGTGTCGCATTGATAGGTGCCGGCCTTTTTGCGGTCGGTGCTTTTAACGGTGGCTCGCGAGATGCGGGTATCGATGTGAGAAATACTGCATGTCAGGATATCGCCGCCGCTCGCCTTGCCGTTGCGACGGAGTTGGGACAGCGAAAGCAGGCGGCCGACGAAAGACTGGCGAAAGCGAAAGACGAAATCAGCAACAATTACTGGACGAAAAATCAGGAATTGGAAAAGGAATATTACGAGTGTTCCTCTCGCGCCCTTACGTCGGACCCCTGCAAGGAGCTCTCGGATAAGATCACCTCCCTCTATCACGAGATCATGGCCGATTTTGCAGCCGACAAGGGCTTCAACGAGGCAAAGTTTAACGAACGCGAGGAAGTAAAGAAGGAATACAATCGTTGTGTGGAACAAACACACAAGCCTGATTTCTATAAGGACAAGGAGGCGGCGTGCGTTGCCACGCTCGAGGCTGGACGCCAGGCGAATCTCAAAGATCGCAAGGAAGCGGAAGTGAGGGCGGAGGCAAAGCATGGCGAGGAAGTCGCTGAAGCGGAAGCCGCGCACAACGAGAAGCAGCGCACATTAAATGAGGTAGAAAAGAAGTGTACCGAACCGGGGCAGACTTCAAGAATACGAGTGGGCCCACTAACCACCGAGGGATCGGGAGCTGCCGTGAAGCCTGCGAGTTCGGCGTGCACAGGCATTTTCCCGGGCAACAATCCGGCAATTCAGAGGCAACTCAGCAGGCTCGAGGCACAACTTGCTCAGGCAAAGGCCGGTGGGCAAACCTCCGGACTATCCGGCAGCGATCATTTACAGGAGGCCGTTGACCGTCTGAGAGAAGAACTTCGACAAACTCCCCGCACATGCAAGGTGAATGCAGATTGCGGAGATGTTGCTCCGGTTTGTTGCAGTGGCACGGAGGTTGGAAGGGCATACTGCAACGCAGGTGTCTGTTCGTCCGAAAAGACGCAGTGCGTGAGCCCTGAAATCTGCGCCGGAAAGCCTGCGATGTGCGTTGCGCCCACGACGGGGGGCGCCCAAAAAGACGGAGTGTATATCACGCGCACGATTCCCGAGATTGGCTCATGCTCACAGAATCTTCGAGTGCTGCAGTTGGAGCAGTCGACACCTGATTCTGTGCGGTATTCGATCAATGGAAATATTCCCGGCTGGCTCAAGATTGATAAGCCGGGCGGTACACTCCCAGGGTCTGTCAACGTGACCTACATCTGCAATACCGTTCAGAAATTCGGACCAGGAACATACACCGCCAACGGGTCAATCTCGGTATTTAATTCCGCTAACGAACTCATCAACACCATTCCGCTGAACGTCGCGATTACCGTGACTGCGAGCGAGAAAACGGTCGACGTCATCGACTACGGCGGCAAGCTTCTGCCGATAGACCAGCTGATCGTTGAAAATGAAGTGGGATGCGGCGCCGACCACTGGCATGCGGCACGCGGTGTCGTGGTCGCCCTCGATGGCTCACAGGTTTCAGACCCAGGGCCGCAGTGTGGCTACGGCAAAGTGAAGGACCGACCAATAAAGACTGTTCCGGACACGCGCAAATCCTGAACATCTTAAGCAACCCGGACTCAATGATTTCTTAAAAGAGGTCCGAACGTCGTACCAAACTCCGCAGTCAGTTTGAGGTGGGTTCGGACTTTGGGAAATCTCTTCCACTTCCTATTGTCCAAAATGGTAAAATAGATCTGTGAGAAAAATAGTTGTTTTTATGATGCTCACCCTTGACGGGGTTATGCAGGCGCCCGGTGGTAGAGATGAGGACACCTCAGGAGATTTTACATATGGAGGCTGGACCGTCCCCTACGCGGATGAATCGATGGGAAAAATACTCCAGAGAGAATTGAGTGTGCCATTTGACCTGCTGCTCGGCAGAAAGACGTATGAGATATGGAATGCGTATTGGCCCAAGCAGGCGGGTGCGATAGCAGACCCGTTCAATAAAGCTAAAAAGTACGTCGTGTCAGATAAAGGCGTAGACCTTACGTGGAAAGAATCAATTCGTATACATGATGACGCTGTGGCTAAAATCAAGGTTTTGAAAAAAGGGGACGGTCCGCAACTTCACGTCTGGGGCAGCAGCGTGCTTCTCCAAACACTGCTGAAGAACGACCTGGTTGATGAACTACGGCTCAGAATCTTTCCTGTTACGATCGGCACCGGAAAGCGTTTATTTGGAGAGGGGACGATCCCTGCCGCGTTTCTGTTACTAGACTCTCAAACACTGCCAAGCGGCGTCATTCTAGCCAACTACAAAAGATCCGGTGACATTAAAACAGGTTCGTTTGCTTGAGCACAAGTATGAGCAAAAAAGGACTTGCGGGTGGAGTGGTGCATAAAATGCCGGCTGATTTTCGTAAGGCCCTTATTTCAACATCTGCGGCGAAAGCTGTATGGGAAGATATTACGCCGCTTGCGCGCAACGAGTGGATTTGCTGGGTTACATCAGGCAAAAGAGCTGAGACAAGAAATATTCGCATCGAGAAGGCGCTCTCAAAGCTGAAGGGCGGGATGCGCAGACCTTGTTGCTGGGCCGGCTGCATGCATCGTTGAAATAGAATTGCTGCGATCAAGGCACGAAGACCTTGAGAAAGCGTGCCCGATAGAGTAGGTCGGCGAGCGCTTGACAAGGGCCTTTTTCCTGCTATTATTAACCCTGTCTAACCTTCTCTACTCTGGTTTTTCGTCTTGGGAGTCACCAAGACCGCCCGCAACCTAGGAGGGCGATTCCACTCTCGAGATTACGTAAGACACTATTTAGTCCCGCTACAGCGGGAAAAGCCCCTCAGAGGGGCTCATACATGACCAGGAACTATAGGCAGAGCGGGCACTCCGCTCACGGAGCACGACACTTCTCGCGCGGACGCCGCCAAGGCGGCTATTCTCGCACGCATACACCACGTCGAAATGCGTCTCACGGTGATCACATCAACCACGCACGATTCGTCAACAAAGCGGTGATCACCGAGGAAGTGGAAGTCTTTACGCCTGAACATCGTTTTACGGACTTTCATATCAATGAGTCGATCAAAACAAATATCGCGAATAAGGGATACATCACACCGACGCCGATTCAGGATCGTGCGATCCCACACGTACTTCGAGGTGAAGACATCGTCGGCGTCGCGAATACTGGCACGGGCAAGACTGGCGCGTTTCTCATCCCACTTATCGACAAAGTGCTTCGCGACAAAAGCGAGTGTGTCCTCATCATGGTGCCGACGCGAGAGCTCGCACAGCAAATCGAAGAGGAATTCTGGGGCTTTGCTTCGCACCTGCGCATTGGTGCGGTTTCCTGCGTGGGTGGAGCGAATATCAATCGACAAATTGCGACACTTCGACGCGATCCACACTTTGTAATCGGCACCCCTGGTCGCCTCAAGGATCTCGTAGCACGTCGTGCGATCAACCTCTCGCGTTTCCGCACAGTAGTTCTCGACGAGGCCGATCGCATGCTCGACATGGGATTCATTGCAGATATGAAATACCTGCTCGCGCTCATCCCAGAAGTGCGACACACGCTCTTCTTCTCGGCCACACTCTCACGTGAGATCGAATCACTCATCGGCACATTTCTCAAAAATCCTACACGTATTTCAGTAAAAACAAGTGACACGGCAGAATCTGTCGAGCAGGACATTGTGCGAACGAGTGGGAAAAATAAGATCGATGTCCTCCATGATCTCTTGATCCAGCCTGAATTCAAAAAGGTGCTTATCTTCGGTCGCACCAAACATGGTGTCGAGAAGCTCTCGAAACTCCTTGTCGCACGGGGCTTCAAAGCATCGTCGATTCATGGCAACAAATCGCAAAGCCAACGCGAGCGGGCGCTCGCGCAATTTAAGCGCGATCACATCACGATCCTCGTCGCGACCGACGTCGCGGCACGCGGCATCGATGTCGAGGGCATCAGCCACGTCATCAACTACGAGATTCCGACAACCTTCGACGACTACGTTCACCGCATCGGTCGCACTGGCCGCGCAGGGAAGCGCGGCATGGCGCTCACCTTTGTCGAATAGTTCGACCTCGCTCACTACAAGTAATCTATGGCAAAGACTTTTTTCAAAGACGGCAAGTGGATCGACAAGACGGACGCACCGGAAGTTGTGGTCTGCTCTTGCGGGAACAAATACATCAAGACACGCGATGGCCAGATCCAATGCCTGCGCTGTGCCTCAGCTGCAAAGAAACGCTAGCCCGTCGCCTTTCGACATTTGGTAGGATGGCGAGATGACTTTTTTTGAAGAGCGGCCCAAATCTGAGAAAGCTGCGATGAAGTCCTTTAGCGAGCGCGTAGTCGCGCTCGCACTCAAGATTCCGCCTGGACGGGTGAGCACGTATGGCGCCATCGCTCGTGCCGCAGGAGGCGGTGGCATGGCGGCGCAGAGCATCACGAGCATCCTCGGCAAAGCATGGGAAAAGGGCGAGAAGAAGATCCCGTTTCATCGCATCGTCTACAGCGATGGACGTATCTGGACTTCTCGTGAATATCACAAAAAGCGGATGGCACTCTCAAAAAAGAAGGAATCGAGATCGGCAAAAACAATCGGATTAAGAATTTCGGCGACAAGCTCTATGAATTTTGACAATAATATAGGATTTACGTAATATAGGATTTACGAAACCCTATATTATTGCGAAAATATGTTCGAACTTTTTCTAACAAACACAGCCAGTTTGAGTGGGGTATAGAATGAGGGGCATGAATATACAGCAACTACTTAAGGAGTGGCACTTAGAGTCGGAAGAAAAGTTCCTCAAAACTCCCGTGGGCGTTTTTCTGCTGGGAGCGTTCCTGGGGGAGCTTGCCCCGGACCCCACGGACGCGATCCACTTCTGGCTCCAGGAATATCTGCTTAGCAACCCGTCCATTTCCGTGCCGCTGCGGGCGTTCCTGCAGATCTTTGACTGGTACTTTATGAGCGCGTTGTACTTTTTATTGCTTCTCTTGCTGGCCTATGCGCTCCATATCCAAAAAGTGGGTACCGTCCGGCGCATTACCATCGT
>JACRFJ010000025.1 GCA_016217935.1 Candidatus Kaiserbacteria bacterium | reverse complement strand
TATTGATTACCCGAATCGGTAACAAGGCGCGGGAGCGGCAGCGGGTCAGAATTTCCGAGAATCGTCTTCAAGAGTGCCATGCGGACCAGTACGCCGTACCCGGCTTGTTTGAAGTAGACAGATCGGGGTGAGACATCGACATCTGGCTCGATTTCATCGACGCGCGGGAGCGGGTGCATGAGGAGTGATCCAGCTTTCATGGAATCGGCAAGTACGCGTGTGATGACATAGCTCCCCTTTAAGCGGTCGTACTCTTCCACATCTGCAAAACGCTCTTTCTGAATTCTCGTTTGGTATATGACGTCCGCTTTCGTGATGACTGAATTGAGATCGGCTGTCTCTTCGTAGGATACATTGTGGCGCTTGAGGTAGGCCTTGATGTCATCTCCCATTTTCAATTCGGGCGGAGAAACGAACGTGATTTTTACATCATCATATTTGCCCAAGAGATACGTAAGCGATCGAATAGTACGGCCGAAGCGCAAATCCCCCACGCCAACCACGTGCACGCCATCAATGCGGCCACGCTCACGCCAGATTGTGAAGAGATCCAGGAGCCCCTGTGTCGGATGCTGCCCGGGACCATCCCCCGCATTTATGATAGGTACTTTTGAGACTTGTGACGCGCGAAGTGATGCGCCTGCTTCAAAATGTCGCAAAACGATGATGTCTGCATACTGATTGATAATACGGATCGTGTCTTCGAGCGTCTCGCCTTTAAGTGCCGAGGAGTGTTCGCGCGCGTTCTCGGTCGAAATCACATAGCCCCCGAGCCGCTGCATGGCAGACTCAAATGAAAGTCGCGTGCGGGTGGATGGCTCATAGAAGAGCGTGGCCATGATCTTGCCGCGCATTGATTCTCCGGACCTCTGCTGGAGTTCGTTGGCCAATGTGAAAAGTTTCTCGAGAGATTTCCGATCGAACTGTTGGGATCGGATGACGTGTCGCATTAAGACAACAGTATACACGAAATCAGGGTTAGAAATGTTTCTTGTGTATTTGTACTAAAAGTGTCATAGTTTTTGTGGCCGCGTCAACCATCGAGGAGCACCATGAGTAAGAAGCGCCCGACGTCTTCTGCAGCGACCCATGCAACATCTCTTCCACACCTCATCACGAAGGAAGTCCTGGAGAGACTTCCTCGAGCGAGCCAATTCATCGTGGATGAATCTGGGGGTGTGGTCGGCATAGCGCCGACCGCAACACCCCTTGAGATCCAACCACCGAAGCCAGGGTGATTCGATCGATGCAACATTGCAGCCACGGGTCCGGTAGACACCTACCGGACTTTGTTTTTTAATGAAACAAAGGGGATATTGAAGTCAGCGCAGTGGGTTCTCGCCACGTATGATTCGTACAAGCACTACAATGATTGCGATTACGAGGAGCAGATGAATGAACCCGCCGAGTGTGTACGATGTTACTAATCCGAGTAACCACAAAATAAGGAGCAACGCCGCGATGGTGTATAACATACCTCAATCATCCCGTGCGGGGCTGAAGAAAAGATGAAGATCAGCCAAGATGCGCAAAGTCGTTCCAGGTGAGGAGCGACCACTGCGTGCCCCCCGCCCTCTCTTCAAGTTCAAGAACGGTTATACCTGCATTCGTGGTTATTAAATTGCTGACGAAGTGGTACGCGTCACGACCGGAAAAATCAGTACCAAATAATGCTTTACCAACAAGGATGCGGCTGAAGAGTCCGTGCCCCACGTGCAGTATGGCTCGCTCTGGTCGATTCGATAAATACTCGAGGGCTCGCTCAGCCCGAAGATTGAGGTCATCAAAATTCTCCTCGTCCGCAAGACGCACTCCAGATTTAAGGTTTTCTGTGAGTGCATCGTTGTGCGCCCAGAGAGCGGGATCGTCGGTGCGCATGCCGATACGAGATGCTCCACGATCCCATTCCGTAAACAAATCCGAATATTCTATGGCGTGTCCGGTTTTCTCTCTGATCAATTCAGCAGTCTCTTTGGTGCGAAGAAAGGGACTCGCGACAATGACATCAAACGAAAGCCGTGCGCAGCGATCCGCCACAAGACGTGCTTGTTCCCTGCCTTTCTCAGTAAGCGCGGTCTGTGCCCCTCCGCGAATGACGCCACCGATGTTCGATTCGGTTTCCCCATGCCGAACGACGTATACGGTTTTCAATCGTTGGCATCTTTTTGACATGTGCGCACAATCGTAACACCTGGAATTCCGCTTTCAAACACATGTGGCTTGCGAACAGTGACACTCACTTCTTCGATGCGCATATCAGTGAGAATGGTGTTGGCAATCTCCGCTGCAACTCGCTCAATCAAGAAAAACGATCTGCCTTCTACGATTTCTCGTGCAATATCGCGAAATCGCACGTAATTGATTGTGTCGTCCAAATTGTCCGAGAGAGCGGCTCTCTTCGCATCAAACTGTGCTTCTATATCAATCAGGAATTCCTGTTCGACTTCGCGCTCACGCGCTTCAGTGCCATGTGTGCCGCGAATCGACAGGTTACGAATGAACACCTTGTCCATGCTAGAGAACGAATTTCCCATTTTTGTAGATCACTTTCTTCGATCCATCTTTGAGGTGCGCGGTCACGGTGCGTCTCGTCGTCGATATGATGTCAGTATGTACCGAAGAATCATTGAATCCGAGCCGAGCCGCCTCTTTGTCGGTGAGCCTGGAGACATCGCCTGCGTACGTGTCGCGATATGACATGCCGAGTGCGAGGTGCGTATTGCCAAATGGCCCGCCCATATTTTCGTCAAAGAGTGTCTCGGCCATGAATTTCGTGATGCGAGAGTGGCGGCTATCGGTGAGCGAGTACTCACCGATCTTATCGGCTCCTTTGGTCGCGATCATCTGCTTGAGAAGCTTCTCGTTTGTCTTTGCACTCGATTTTATGACGCGGCCGTCTTTAAACCAGAGCTGTATGCCGGTAACTTTGTTGCTGTAGCGATACAGCGGTTGGTTGAATCGAATCCAACCATTCGTGCCTCGCCAGTCAGGAGAGGTAAATATCTCGAAGCTTGGAATGTTGCGTCCAGATCCTGCGTGCCATGCGCGTTTCTCTCCGAGCTTGATCAATAAATCCATATCAGGTCCTTTTGCATGCAAACGGTCGATTTTTGGCGAAAGTTTGTTCAAACGCGAGCGATACTTTTCGATATCGCGATACACGTGCTTCCACTTTGCGATCGGGTTCTTTTGATCGAGAAAACATGCCTTCACGATCTGTTTCCAATACACTTTTTCAGAAAGCCCTGCCTCCTCTGCCATAGCCGGTGTACCGTACATGGCAATCGTCCAGGTGAATTTCCCGTTCCACTCTTTTTTGTTGAGCCAATCTTTAAAGGGTTTGAGTGTCACGCCGCGCTGCATGATTTTCGTCGGATCGATACCCTTCAGCGCATGCGGATCTGCATCGGCGAGAATAAAGATCGAATGGTCGATTTGATCTGCGAGACCTTTCAAGAATTTCCCAGGAAAAAACGTGATTTGATGCGGCTGTGCATGTTCGTAAAAGTAACGAGTGAAGCTTTCCGCGCGTCGCTTATCTCCCTGCTCATCATCGGGAGCGTAATTCGACAGAACATGACCACCAGCATCTACGATCGCATTGCAGACCGCTATAAAGAGCGGCTTCGCTGATTCACTCGCAGAGACGCGCACCACTTCACCTTTTTTGATTCCCTTCCCGCCGCCGAGCGCGAAATTCACCAGCACATCGGCGTATTTTTTTAAAACAATGTCGCTCGGTCGATAAGACATTTGCGTAGAGTACAGAGACGCAGACACTCTGTCCAGCAGAATTGATACCACTATTTACACGCTCGAAATAAAATTTGTGTACTTAAAGCACAAAAGCCCCGCTCCTTGATGATGGGGTCGGGGCTTTTTGCTTGTAGGATTCTGAGGAGTTAGCGGAGAGTAGAACTGCCAGTCGCACGTGCATCTGCTGAAGCCGCAAGATCAGCTTCGAGCTGTTCGTGCATCGCAGCACTGACGTCGGCGATAAGTTCCGCGCGTTCAGCTGCACTCAGCGTCGCGTTTGCATCGACATGTGCCGAAGCATTCGCGCGCACCGAAAGATCAGCGTCGACACGCTCCTGGATTTTTGCCTCGAGATCAGCTTTGTTGGTAGCTGAAAGGAAGGCGTACCACGGATACGAGACCTGGACGTTGCCCGCAGCATCGACATGTGCAGTTGCGTCGACGGTCACCGGAATAAATCCGAAGAGTCGTGCGCGCTGCTTGTAGGTGACCGAGACATCTGAATCAGATGCAGCAACAGCCGAGACGTTTTCATCACCCTTGATCTGCGCTGCGATAAATCCAGAGAGATCGGCGTCGCCAGAGACATCTGCCGCAGTGCGCGCATTGGCACGCACATTGCCGCTGCCTCCAGAGTTATCGTTCGATGAATCTCCGAGCATCGCGCGAACCATGCTGGTGAGACTTGCGCCAAATCCAGCGCTGCCCGAGCTTCCGTTGCCCGACGCGCCTGCATTACCGGAAACAGTTGCGCTTTCTGAACCCGACATGGACGATCCGCTTGAAGATGCCTGTGTGTCCGCATTCGCAGACACATTTGCAGATACGTTGGTCTTCGTAGCACTATTTCCTGTGACTGTCGCATTGGCATTCGTCATGCTCTCGACAATGCCGCCGAACGACAGAGCCGAGACCGGCATTGCGAGTCCAAGCGAGAGTCCGAGCGCCGCTGCGCTCATGAGAATTTTCTTGATCTTCATATTAAGTTGTTACTTATTTTCTAATTGCATCCTCACAGTCGACCCCGAAAAACGGAGCCCCGGCGGACTCCGTATACCGGGGTCGACGTAACATGAGGTCTAGGGGTATTGACGTATCCCTTACCGCGAGACTTACACAATTTCATGATGCCCTATTATATGCCTCAAAATGAGGATAGAATGACTTATCGCGGCGCAACTTCCTCAGCTCTTTCCCCAATGTCGATTGGATACACACCGGTGAAGCACGAGGTGCAGAATCGAGATTCAGATATCCCGGTTGCTGCAATCATGCCTTCATAGGAGAGGTAGCGAAGCGAGGTTGCACCCAGGTACTTCTCAATTTCTTTTACCGGTTTCGTCGCTGCGATCAGATCGTCCTGTCGCGGCGTATCGATGCCATAAAAGTCGGGATACTTTACCGGAGGAGCAGAGATTAAAAAATGCACTTCCCGTGCCCCCGCTTCGAAGAGCATCGCGACTATTTGACGCGATGTCGTGCCGCGTACGATCGAATCATCGATCACCGCGACTCGCTTCCCCGCAATCACGGATCTTTGAGGAGTTAGTTTTGCTTTCACGCCCTGATCGCGTATGTGTTGTTCTGGTTGAATGAAGGTGCGATGGATGTAGCGATTCTTCGTGAGCCCCATTTCAAATGGAATCCCGAGTTTTTGCGCATACCCAATCGCCGCGGGAATCGAGGTCTCGGGGACCGGGATCACCACGTCGACATCGAGCGAATACTCTTCCGCCAGCCGTTCTCCGAAATGTTTGCGTACCTGGTAGACGGACTGGCCGAGTAACTC
>JACRFJ010000026.1 GCA_016217935.1 Candidatus Kaiserbacteria bacterium | reverse complement strand
TGGTCACACGCAAAGAGTGAATCTTGTGGTGAGCGCTTGCCTAGCATGGTTTCTTCTCAGAAAATCCAAAATGATGGTCTTTGCTCATTAGCTTACAATATCCATGCCAAACCAGTCATGACTTTTCAACCGGATTTCTAGTGTGATGTAACACAAATATCTTTATTAAGTCATAGGGATTCCTTATCATGGTTCTATCACGTATCTTAAGGAGCCAGAGCCATGAGAACAGGAAGACCCATACGACCTTTGATCTTGAGTTCAGAAGAACGATCTCAATTGGAATCAATATCCTCATCACGCAGTTTGTCGCATGGCCTCGTACGACGAGCTAAGATTGTTCTGCTGGCCGCAGAAGGAGTAAGCAACACAGAGATCGCCAGAAAACTGCATCTGAGCAACCCCACCGTCGGCATCTGGCGCCAGCGGTATCTGCAACACGGTCTGGAAGGCTTGCACGAGGAACTCAAGCCAGGCAGACCCCGGTCGATCTCCGACGAGAGAGTAGCGGCGCTCATTCGCAAAACTCTCAGGACCAAGCCGAAGGATGGCACACATTGGAGCGTTCGTTCGATTGCGAAGGTGACCCGTCTCTCGCACATGACCGTTCACCGTATCTGGCGTGCCTTTGGAGTTCAGCCGCATCGACAGAAAAGCTTCAAATTGTCGACGGATCCGTTCTTTGTTGAAAAACTCCGCGATATCGTCGGTTTGTATCTCAGTCCACCACAGAACGCTGTCGTCCTGTGTGTTGACGAAAAGAGCCAAATCCAAGCCTTGGAACGCAGCCAACCAATGCTGCCGCTGGGTTTGGGATACGTCGAGGGGGTCACCCATGATTACTTGCGCCATGGCACCACGACGCTCTTTGCAGCGCTCGACATTGTCAACGGAAGTGTGTTAGCCGAATGCAAGCAGCGTCACCGGCACCAAGAGTATCTTGGGTTCTTGAAGACCATCGAACTGAATGTACCGGCGAAACTGGACATTCATATCGTTGTGGACAACTACGCAACGCACAGTCATGCCTCCGTCAAGCGATGGTTAGCATTGCATCCTCGCTGGCACGTTCACCACACGCCGACCTATGCTTCTTGGCTCAATCAGGTGGAGATCTTCTTCAATCTCATCACCCAACAAGCTATCCGGCGAGGTACCTTTAAGAGTGTCAAAGAACTGGTGGCAAGAATCGAACAATACATCGCCCAGTACAATCGGCACCCAAAGCCGTTTATGTGGACTGCCACTGCTGACTCAATCCTCACCAAGATCGAACGACTTTGTCAAAGTATCTCTGTTACAGAACACTAGAGAGCCAGTTGATAACCCCCTGTTCTGACGGTATCAGGGGTATGAAGTCGGGTTCTTGATGACACTATAGATGATAATGTGCTATAACTCATCCTCGATCGACTTCCGAGGACCAAAGCAAGCATCAGGGTGAGCACAAAGAAAACAAACAGCGTGTTTTGTGCGTGTGAGGCCACCAGCGTCAAGTTGGCCAATGCAGCTGTCATCGCCAGTTGAAAGAGCACCTTGGAAGAACCGAAGTAGCGAGCTTTGCGCGCACCGAAGCGCATGAGCCTAGCGATCCGGTGCTCGACTGCAACGCGTGTTCTGTAGATTGTGCGGAAGATGTCTGTTCTTTGAAAAGCCTTTGCCTCGTTGACAAGGCCCTCGTGCTCATGCACAAGCACCGAGCGGTAAGGCGTGGTCTGTTTCAGGCACTGAGTCCGCAATGCGCAGGCGCCGCATTGTTTCGGTGCGAAGCGATAACTGCGATACGCGAACGTTCGCCCTGTGCGCTTTTTCTCCGTGCGTCGAGAGTAGGTCTGCGTCAATTCTCCGGCAGGACAGCGAACCTCTGAGTGCTCGATGTCAATCTGGAAGTCCTCCTTGGTGAAGCGTCCCGTGCGGGGGAACTGAGCCACGGGTGCAATAAGCCTGTAGGGTATCTCTGCTTCTTGAGCAGAGAGTCGTGCTTCGATCGTACCGTAGGCGCCATCACCGATGACGGTTGTGACACTCAGTCCGGTCTTCTCGGCACTCTCGTCAATCAGTGCCTGAGCATCCTGGCTGTCATGGGTGTTAGCCGGGATGACATCGACAGCGGTGATGATCTGACTCGACGGCTCGACAGCCAGAGCACCCTTGTAGCCATTGAAGCATTGGCTCACGCTTTTTCGGCCGTGACGCATCTCGGTGTCGTGCACACTGACGAGGCGGTCTTGGGCTACACCTTGCGTGATTTTCGCCGCACCAGTATTGGTCCGTTCTACATCCTGGGCGAGTAAGCGCTGTAAGAGTGTGCTGGCTTGAACGATCTGGGCGGACTCGGGAGACTCTTGAGTCGAGTCCGTGAGTGCTTCCCGAGCAAGAAGGAGCGTCCG
>JACRFJ010000024.1 GCA_016217935.1 Candidatus Kaiserbacteria bacterium | reverse complement strand
ACCTCCTTAAACAATACGTGTTTGCGGAGTTTCTTGGAATACTTTTTAAGCTCGATTTTACGTGTGACAAGCTTTTTGTTTTTGCGTGTCCAATACACCTCTCCGGTGGCCGCATGTTTGAGCATTATCAGTTGATCTTGCGACATGAGGGCTGACTATAGCGAATTGCGTTCTGTTTTGCAACCCTCGATTAATTCTTGCAGACCTTATTCCATGGCCCAAATCCTGAAGAATCCGGAATGAAAGACCGCATCAAGGTATCGATCACGATCCAGCCGACAAGAATGATGACGAGTCCGATAAAAACATTCGCGAATATTTTTCTCCCTTTCGTATATTGTTCCGAATTACCACCAGCTGTGAGCATGTTCCAGCCAGCCCACGCAAAAAGTATGGCGGAGAGAATCACCGCGATGTAGATGCCGGCGTTCAATATGTTTTGGGCGAGCTGTGCGATATCACAGATGGATTTGCACCCGCCAACCTCATTGCATTGCTGTGGGACGATCGTAGGAATCCCCGCGGCACTCGAAAGAAGCGGTAGCGAGAAGAACCAAAAAACTGCGATCGTAGCTCCAACGCGAGAGATGCTTCGCGACATGGAAGAATTGTAGCACGAGCGAAAATGCGGCATACTGATGCGACTCGCGTCGGTGGCGGCGGTCACAGGGCGGGGAGTTTGCGTAATGTGCAAGTTCGGTATCGTATCGCATGACAGCACGCGTCGGTGGCGGAGTGGTCAAACGCACTTGGCTGTAAACCAAGCGCCTTCGGGCTACGCAGGTTCGAATCCTGCCCGGCGCACAATGAAGTATTTGGTTATCAATGCCTCTCCACACGAGAACGGTGGCACGTCGAAGTTTGTGCATGCATTCACCGAAGCAGCAAAGAAAGTGGGTGAGGTAAAGGTCCTTAATCTGCACGATAGTCCTCCTGCGTATTCCCGAGGCGACAATGCGCCGTCAATGATAGAGACGATGTACCAGCGCGAAGTCTTGGCATGCGATGCGCTCTTTATTGCGACCCCGACGTACTGGTTCAACACCCCTTCGATTCTGAAAGCATTTGTTGAAGAGATCGATGGTATCGAGAGTATGCTCTGGCAGCGAGCGCGTGCCCTCGGTATTGCCGTCTATGCGCCACAAGGCGGCGAACTCGGAGTTGCTTCGGCGTTGACCTTCCCGCTCAACCACATGAATTTTGTCCTTGTCGATGTGGGTTACATTTTTCATCGCGGCATTCCAATAGATGATTGGGCATGGGAAGATCTTGCACTCATGCCCGAGCGCATGCGCCGTGTGATAGGCAGGTAGTAATCCGGAGGTAATCAGCGCGACCGATACATACTGTACGAATGTATGATACAGTTTTGCCACAAGATGACGAGCGATGCGAGCGGCTTGAGAAGTTTTCCGAGCAGCCCTAATCCGCGCACGTCAATTAGAAGCGTGTCTATAATCTTCACGCTTCCATCGTTGAGAAGGAATAGGTTATCGAGCTGGCCGCGCAAGAGTCCGAGCGCACCTGCAAGATCGAGCGGAGCGTGCCCTGCCTCGATCATCGTCTGATGCATTTGCATGATGCCTTGGTATTGCTGGTACACGTGAGGATTGAGAAGATCTTTCTTCTCGAGAAGACGACCATGTACAAAGGGCTGAACGATTGCGCGTAGCGTGCCTTTTTGAACGACTCGTGCGGGAACCATGCAATCTCCGAAGAATTTCTGCGCAATAGTGATGTCAGATGCAGGCCGATCCTTAAAACTCCGCCTGAAGATTCCGGAAAACCGCGAGAATTTAATCACCTCCTCATCGCCGTATCTGCGTACAAGATTTTCTCCCGTCCACGAGAGAATGGCGCCGATTTTCTTTTCGTCGTACGCCTCCACCTACTCACTATACCCGTGCAGCGGCGCGAGCGCGGACCGAGCGTTCTCGCTCCGGGCCTTTGCGTACGTCAAAAGTAAATTCACCGTCCTTTACATCGATCGACACTTTGCCACCTTCCATTATGCCGCGAGCGACCATCATGTTGGCGATCGGAGTGAGGATCTTTGTCTGAATCAAACGCTTGAGCGGTCGCGCACCATACTGCGCGTTGTAGCCTTCTTTACCGAGGTGCTCAAGTGCTGCGGAGCTCAGCGTGAGCGAAATGTGCTTCTCTTCGAGACGCTTGCCGACGAGATCGATTTGCATCTTGACGATACCGCGCACACTCTCAGGAGAGAGGATGTTGAAGAGCACGATTTCATCGAGACGGTTGAGAAATTCGGGGCGGAAGTATTCTTTGAGCGAATCCATGACCTTGTCTTTCACCTGCTCGTAGCGTTCGTCTTCCGTCTTCGATGCACCTGCGCCAAACCCGAGCGCCGACATACGATCGATGTGCTCTGCACCGATGTTTGAGGTCATGATGATGACGCTATTTTTGAAGTTCACGACACGCCCCTTGGCATCGGTGAGTCGGCCATTGTCGAGGACCTGCAGCAATATATTGAATACTTCCGGATGCGCCTTCTCGATTTCGTCGAAAAGAATGACCGAATACGGGCGGTGACGCACCAGTTCGGTGAGCCCGCCACCCTCGTCGTAGCCCACATAGCCAGGAGGTGAGCCGATCATTTTCGAAACCGAGTGCTTCTCCATGTACTCGGACATGTCCACACGGATGAGTGACTTCTCGCTGTTGAAGAGGAATTCCGCGAGCGCACGCGTGAGCTCCGTTTTACCCACACCAGTGGGGCCAAGGAAAAGGAAGGAGCCGACAGGACGAAGTGGATCGGCAATGCCTGCGCGCGAGCGCTTGATCGCGTCCGAGATTTTCTGTACCGCTTCGTCTTGGCCGACCACACGCTTCTTGAGTTCCGCCTCCATACGCGAGAGTTTCTCTGCCTCTTCTTCAAGCATGCGAGATACAGGGACGCCGGTCCAGCGCGAGACGACGGCCGCAATATCTTCGCTCGTGATTTCTTCCTTGAGCACGCGGCGTGTCTGCTGCAATTTTTTCAGTCGCTTGGTTGCTGTCTCGATTTCTTTTTCGAGAAGCGGAATCTTGCCGTAGCGGAGCTCTGCAGTCTTGGTGAGATCGGCAGCGTTTTCCGCCGTATCGGCTTCGACACGAGCCTTTTCAAGCTCGCCTTTCGCGCGCTTGATTTCGGTCAACGTTTCTTTCTCGTTCTTCCATTTCATCTCAAGTTCGCGAGTTGCGTCGCGTAGATCTGCGATCTCTTTATCGATCGATTTCACCCGCGTGTGCGCTTTGCCCTCACCCTCCTCAGCTTCTTTCTTGAGCGCTTCGCGTTCGATTTCGAGTCGGGTGATCTTGCGGTGAGCTTCTTCGAGTGCGGGAGGTTTGTTTTCGAGCGAGAGACGAAGCGCCGATGAAGCCTCATCGATTAAATCAATTGCCTTATCCGGCAAGAATCGCTCGGTGATGTATCTGGTTGAAAGCTGCACTGCTGCAACGATCGCATCATCGGTTATGTGTACACCGTGATAGAGCTCGTAGCGCTCTTTGAGTCCGCGCAAAATTGCAACCGCATCATCGACAGACGGTTCGTTGACATAGACGGGCTGGAAACGACGAGTGAGAGCGGGGTCGTGTTCGATATGTTTCTGATATTCCTTGAGTGTCGTTGCTCCAATGACGCGAATTTCTCCACGCGCGAGCGCGGGCTTCAGCATATTTGATGCATCCATCGAACCCTCTGCGGCGCCGGCACCGACCAGCGTATGAATCTCGTCGATAAAAAGAATAATTCTGCCTTCCGATTTCTCTACCTCTTTCATAACCGCCTTCAAACGCTCTTCGAATTCACCACGGTATTTGGTCCCCGCGATGAGAAGCCCGAGATCGAGCTGGATCAATTCCTTGCCGCGCAAACTCTCCGGCACATCACCCGAGGCCATGCGCGATGCGAGACCTTCGGCAACTGCCGTCTTACCCACCCCCGCTTCTCCGATGAGGATCGGATTATTCTTCGTACGACGAGAAAGAATCTGAATCACGCGTGTGATTTCAGTGTCGCGCCCGATCACAGGGTCGAGCTTGTTCTCGCGAGCACGTTCGGTGAGTGATCGAGCAAAGCGCGAGAGTGCACGAGGTTTCTTGGTATCTTCGGTATCGCGAATCTTACCCTCCTTGATGTCAGTGAGCACTCGGGCGAGCGCGGTGCGGTCAATCCGGAAACGTGCGAGCGTGTCAGACGCCGGACCTGGGTGCTCGGCAACTCCGAGGAGCAAGTGCTCGGGAGAAACGAATTGATCATTGAACGATGCTGCAATTCTTGGCGCCGCCTCAAAGACCCGTACGAGTTCCGGTGTGAGGTACAGCTGAAACGAGGGAGAGACGGTCGTCGATCCGGTGGTACCCTCGATCTGCTCGAGCACAGAATCAGTCAGGTGTGTCACGTCGATATCTACCTGCTCGAGCATCGGCACCACCATACTCTCCTCTTGTGTAAGGAGTGCAGCAAGAAGGTGGAGAGTCGAAACCTGGTTGTGACCCCGTTCGACCGCAAGCTGGTGTGCGCGATGAATCGCTTCTTTCGCTTTGGTAGTGTAGTTATTGAATGGTGTCATACGTATATGAATTGGCTATCGGACAATCGATAGACTTATAACCGTACCCAGTATAACGTAAATACAGATGAAGATCCAGAAAAAATCTCGGCAATCCGAGGCCAGGTCATGCTCCTTGAACAATTACTTCTTAGCACTCAGGGGAGCGGGTAAAAGTACCGATGCGGTTATGAAGCCCTGACCTGAAGACGCACGCGCGACAGAGGTGCTTACACCGACAATATTGCCACTCGTGTCGATAAGCGGACTTCCATCCAGGATCGTTGCTTCAGAGACATTGGTATCTATCACGACTCCCCCTTGAATGAGAGCCGTGACAAGGCCACTTGCAATACGGGGAATTGTTTTCCCCGAAATAGCAACCACTGACGCGCCTAAAACGGGCCTATCCGCTGCGATTTTTGCCGGAGTCCACATCGGAGTTTTTGTTCCCGCAGAGGATGTCGCACGTAGAAATGCGAGTCCCGCATCGGCATCTCTCGCTGTCACAAATGCACGCACACGTGACCCATCGGCAAGTGCGAGCGTCGCTTCCGCACGCTCACCGAGTGCAGCGGAGTCCGTCACAATCGTGCCGCCCGCATCGAGGACAATCCCCATCCCGAGGAAGAGCGCATCTGATTCCGCGGTCGTGTACATTCGCACGAGGGAAGGACTTACTTTCTCAACCGCTTGAGAAATCTGGTCGGATTCCTTTACGACAACCGTTTTCTCTTGTGTCACGATCGTCGCAGCAGTTTGACCTTTGCCGCTATCCGCCGCGACAGTTTCGACGGTACGCTCAATTACACGGTTGACCGTCTGCGCGACAATTGGCGGCGCCTGGTCCATAAGAGAGACCGTGACGATGCCCGTAGCAATGGAAGTCACGAAACTAACGAGCAGCGTCAACAGTACGATTTGAGATTTAGAAAGCTGCTCTATATCCATAGGCGCATAATATCACCCCTATATAAAACTCAAGCCTTAACGAGTAGTCCGAGGATGTCGGAAACCCGCTCGATATCTAGGAGAGTTGTCTCTTGACCAAGGGAAAACCGGATTGTATTTACCGCACGCCACCCTTCGATTTCTCTCAGGGCAAGCGGTATGAGCGCTTCGACGACATGCGAACGACTCTCCTCGCCTTCGCGGCACGCGCTTTTGGTGGAGACAGCAACACCCTTTTGGTCGAGTTGGAGCGTGAGGTATTCGCTCTTCCGCCAGCTAGCGGATTCCGGGATCGAAACATTCAGCATGTGTGGAAGCGCATGCCTCAGATCGCCGTTTACGACGAGCCCCGGGATCTTGTCCATCAATTCTGATGCGAATTGATCACGCAGTGCAGCGATCCGCTTCGCTTCTCTCTCCCGAGTGCGCACAATTTCTTCAAATGCTGCAGCAAATCCGCATGCGAGTGCCACATTCTCAGTACCTGGTCGGAGTCCGCGCTCTTGTGGACCGCCCTGAATGACGCGTACGAGATCGGCGCTATTTTTTATAAATAGTGCACCCACCCCATGCGGTCCGTACAATTTGTTGCCCCCGAGCGCGAGCAGATCAACACCCAAACTATTGACGGTCGTAGAGAGGTATAAGGGTGCCTGGCCGGCATCGGAGTGAAAAATTACCGCTGATCCGTGCTTCTCACGGTGAGTGTGCAGCGTCTCTGCAATCCTTGAGAGGGGCTGAATCGTCCCAATCTCGTTGTTGGCCCAACCGACCGAGACGAACGCTGTCTCAGGACGTAGTGCTTTCCCAATCGATTCCGCAGTTACGATTCCTTTTTCATTGGGATCAACATGCGTAACCGATCCACCGAGCCGTTCAATTTCTGCAAAACAGTCAAGGACTGACGTGTGTTCGATTGAACTCACGATCCAGTGGCTGTCCGCAAGGGTGCGCTTCTTCCGTTCAAGAGCGCGTGCGAATCCAAGAATGCAGAGATTGTTGGCCTCTGTGAGACCTGATGTGAAAATAATCTCACGCGCCTTGGCACCAAGAATCCGTGCGATGCGTGCGCGAGCGTCGTCGAGCGCGCGTTTCGCTTCGACGCCTTCTGCATGAATCGCGCCTGGATTACCGACGAATTTCGATGCATCTCGGACCGCTTTCTCGGCTGCAGGAAGCACCGGCGGTGCACTCGCGTAGTCGAGATATATCCTTTGTTTGCGAAACCAATTCATGTTTGCGAGTGTACCACTTCTCGCCTATACTGCCGCAATCTTTCGGGTATGACCCCTATAACAAACTATGGCAAAGGAAACGCACAATCTTTCGGAGCGACCGCCGGTAGTGGTGGTCATGGGGCACGTCGATCACGGTAAGTCGACCCTTCTTGATTTCATTCGCAAGACCAATACCGTCGCGAGCGAGCACGGCGGTATCACCCAGCACGTCGCGGCCTACGAGCTTGAACGGGAGAAAAACGGAGATACGAAACGAATTACGTTTATTGATACTCCTGGTCATGCTGCTTTTTCCGCAATCAGAGCGCGCGGCGCCAATATCGCCGACATCGCAATTCTCGTCGTCGCAGCGGACGATGGCGTAAAGGCGCAAACGCTCGAAGCGCTACAGCAAATTCGAGAAGCCAAAATTCCTTTTATTGTCGCGATCAATAAAATCGACAAGCCACATGCCGATCTCTCGCGCACGCAGGGTTCGCTCCTCGAACAGCATGTCTACCTCGAGCAATTCGGCGGCGACATCCCCTGGACAGCAATTTCTGCCAAGGTCGGGACGGGCGTCGAGGAACTCCTCGATCTCATTGTGCTCGTCGCGGAAATACAGGAATACAAAGCGGACGCTTCGAAACCCGCCAGAGGATACGTGATCGAGGCACACCGCGATCAAAGGCGAGGCATCGCTGCGACACTCATTATTTCGGAAGGCACGCTCGAATCGGGTGGAGCGGTGCTCGCGGGGCACGCGATCGCGCCTGTGAGAATTATGGAAGATCACACGGGCAAAGCACTCAAAAGTGCGACATTCTCAAGTCCGGTACAGCTCGTCGGATTTGATGAGCTGCCCGCGGTCGGCGCAGAATTTCAGACCTTTAAAAACAAGCGCGATGCCGAGGCGGCTCGGCAAGAAACGAAGGTGGAGCGTCGTACGACACTTCCTCCTGACGCGGATACAAGTGAGACGTTTTTCATGCCAGTTATTGTGCGCGCAGATGCGAGCGGTTCGCTCGAAGCAATCCTCTCGGAGGTGTCCCGACTCGGTGACGAATTTTCTCGCATCTCGATCGTACAGAGCGGGATTGGCGACATTTCAGAAAATGATATCAAGGCAGCACTCGCCGGTTCTGCACACGCAGTAGTAATCGGCTTCAATGTCGGCATAGACCCGGTAGCAGATGCACTTGCACGGGAGCGAGGAGTCTCAATCGAAAAGTTTACCATCATCTACAAATTGACAGAGCGCCTGGAAGAGATTCTGAAAGAGGCGCGTCCCAAACGAACGGTTGAAGAGAAGATCGGTCGCGCACGAATCCTCAAACAATTCTCGAGCCGCAAAGAAGAGCATGTGGTAGGCGGCAAGGTGCTCGAAGGATATCTTGGCAAGGGCTTGCAGGTGCGCGTGCTGCGTAGAAACGTCGAGGTCGGCATAGGGAAAATCCGCAACATTCAAACGAACAAGCAAAACGTCGACCGAGCGTCAGAAGGCAGCGAATTCGGGGCCCAGATCGATGCGTCCCATGAAATCGCTGAGGGAGACACGCTTGAGTGCTTTACGACCACAGCCAGCTAGTTATGCCGAGTAAGCGCCAAATCCAAGTCGCAGAAACGATCGCGCACCTTGCGGCGGATTTCTTTGCGCGCGAATCAAATCGGAAATCGCTCATCACGGTGACACGTGCGGATATCTCCCCCGATCTCAAGAATGCACTCATCTTTATCACGGTCATTCCAGACAGATTCGAACAATCCGCGCTCAACTTTGCGAAGCGTATGCGGACTGAGTATCGTGAATATCTCAAATCGAAAAGTCGGTTGCAGCATTTACCAAATATCGATTTTGAAATCGACTACGGCGAGAAAAACCGCCAACGCATCGATGATCTGACTCGTTCCTGACGCTTTCCGGAACGTCCATCCCCCACTAACTCTACGCGTATGCGATAAGATAGTGTAGCGCTATTCTAGCTTGAAAGTTTCCAATAGTGACTTATCGTTTTCTATAACATCGACAATGAGGTACTGCATATCTTTTCCGATCTTTAGCTCTGATTTCAAAAGAGCAACGAAATCCTCACAATTGTATGGAAACACCCACACGCTATTTTGAAATCGCACGAATCCTGCCGATTTGAGCGAGAGACGCAATTTATCACGGAGACTCTTCCGATGATTGGGAATATCAAAAATGAGTACGCGCCATTTTCCATCCCACTTCTTAGGATAATTCAACACACGATGCGAGAGAGTTATCTTACGAAATTCTTTTTCTCCTCTTGGGGTAAGCGAAATCATTCCATTTCTGATCCTTAATAACCCTTGCCGAATCATTCGAGAACGAGCGACTCGAATGGACTCTTCCCGTCTTTTAGTCTCGATGATCCCCAGCTTTGCCAGTCCAGAAATCACATTTGGTGCAAATGCGAGTAAAGAAAGCATCCCCGCAAGCTTCGCGGTCTCAAGAATTGCCATCTTGATGTTCGCGCGTTTTGCCCTTTTCCTGCTCTTCTCTTCTAGAGTACCCATACACTAATTATACGCATGCGCGGATAGATAGTGTAATGCAGAGTGTGAACAATTGAATGAGACGATGCTATAGTATCGAAATTCGATGGCCACATGGCGAAGTAGCAACGCGACGGTCTGCAAAACCGTTACTGGGTGGGTGCAACTCCCACTGTGGCCTCCAGTCCCCCTTCGCGTAAGCTCGGAGGGACGAGAAGCCGGGGTGGCGGAATGGTTTACGCGGAAGACTTAAAATCTTTGACCCGAAAGGGTTTGTGGGTTCGAATCCCACCCCCGGCACCAAGTAGGAAATTGCAAGGTGGAGCTCGCCGCCACGCAGGGCGTGGCGGCTCGCGCGTATTGCAGTTTCGGGCTGAATTCAAATTGGCGATTTCGCTTTTGGGAAAAAGAAAACTTTTTGTCATACAATTTTGAGTTGTAATACTTTTGATTCTGTGGCATAACTCAACATGGTTCTTCAACCAGGGAACGGCAGCAAAACTGCCGTACATAGCAGATGAAACTCAGTCGGAAATTCCACCCGTCCACTTGGCGCGGCTTCGTCGCCAAGCGGAGGAGGCTGGTTGCAGTGGGCTGCTCGCCTGCATCAACCAGATATCTAAGGCGTTTCTCGCGCGCAAACAAATGGTGTTCGAGGAATTGCCCGATGTGCGTATCATGGCCACCGACGAGACCTCGGAGTTGAAGGTGGCGTGGAAAGAACTCTGCGCGACCGTCGAGACAAGGTACAGCGAGCACGAGCGGCGAATCGAAGCCGAGTCCGCGGACGAGGACGACGATGACTGCACGGCAATCCCGCGCATGTTCGTCTACATGGCCGAGACCGTCCCCACGCTGCGTCCCGAGATTCGCATGCCGCTCGACCGCTTCTTCGGCGAGATGGCACGCGAACAACTCGCGACATAAGAGCAAGACGTCATGGCGACGACATCATGTGCTCCGTGGTCTCGGTGCTAGATTCGAGCCCATCAGATCCCGGACTGCTGCCCGGGATCCTTTTATTTTTTTGTGTATATTGAAATTACTTTTTTTCGTGTAAAATCGGCACATCACCGCCCATAGCTCAGTTGGTAGAGCAGTCGCCTCTTAAGCGAACGGTCGTAGGTTCGAATCCTACTGGGCGGACTGAGCGAAGCGAAGTACGTCCAGAGAAAAACGCGGGGCGTTTTTTGTTAGGATTCGAACGCCGGAGCGGGTCCTGCATCAGTCGATGCGGGTGCGAGGCGGTGCCTAGACAAATCTTTGCGACGGCAAAGATTTAGTCGAAGGAGAATCCTACTGGGCGGACAAAAAAGTAGCGTCACGTGCACTGCGCGTGGCGTTTGATGGGCGCTAGTTGCGCCTTTTGTATTTCTCGAGAAACAGAAGATTGAACGATGTATAGCCGTTCACAACCTCGCTTTCGCAATAACCCTCATCGGTCTTCTTCAGGTACAGATAGCTGAAACGAACATCGTGCGAGCTGCTCCCACTCCGATCTTCGTAGACAAAAAGTATTCCGCCTGAAGGATGTTCCAATTTCCCTGAGCTCCAGGCCGCCATCGCTGTCACGTCCGCTGGCTCGAGCAGCGCTACAATTTGAGACGAGGTTGGTTGGCGCTGCTGACTCACCTCTACGGAGTCGCACAGAGGCAACTGACCATCTCTGTATGCGCTCACCGGATCCACAACATGTCCGCATACGCACTGTGCATACACACAGAGCAGCACACAGGTCGAAATGAGCAGGCGCATGCCGCATCTCCTACTTTCCACGAAAGCTTCCGCAAGCTTATAACTCGGTTTGAGAATTACAAGTAGTGAATGGTGCGGACAAAGTTTGAAAATACTATAGGATAGCGATACGGGCAGGTGGCGAAATTGGTAGACGCGCGTGGCTTAGGACCACGTCCCGCAAGGGATTGAGAGTTCGAGTCTCTCCCTGCCCACAAGACAAGAGACAAGGTCGGTTTCGGATTGGTTTTCCAGCGCGGCTACGATGGAAAACCAATGATTCGCGGGCACGCCGCGTGCGAGGTTGCTTTGTACCTAATCGTGCGCCCCCGATTCGGGGGCGGACGAGTTACTTGTGTTATCGTTATGTAAAGTCAGGTTGACATTCTTTACTAGGTAGTGGTAGACTGAGGTCTACTCAACATATGAGTGAATATATTACGAACGAGGTAAACAGATTGAGAACGGAGAGCGGTATAACGCAAGAAGATTTTGCTGCGCATGTTACAGTTAGTCGTCAGACAATCATTGCTATTGAAAAGGGACACTATACCCCTTCGGTTCTTCTGGCTATAAAAATTGCACAATTCTTTAAAATGCCTGTAGAGAAAATTTTCAAGATTTCATATGACAAAAAACGATCTTAAACAAACAGTCACAGCGGGGGTTCTTGTACTCCTGTTGATACTTATTCTCAATCCTTTGCATTTTTGGATGCCGACCATGGCACATATGACACTTCTCGGCGCTGCGGTCGTCGTGTTCGGACTGTTTGCGACCTTCATGTTACGTGAAGCCGCAGGAGATGAGCGCGAAAGCGAGCATCGTATGCTGGCTGGCCGCTCCGCATTTCTCGTTGGCGCCGGGCTTCTCATTCTCGGCATTATGTACCAGGGCTACACCGACACGCTCGACGTGTGGCTCGTTGTCGTACTTGTTGGAATGTTGCTTGCAAAAGTCGGCACTCGATTCTACAGTGACAGAAATTGGTAGTTTTCCACAACGCTAATGTAAAGCTTGCTTGACATCGCTTAAGCATGCGTCTAGTATGAATGCATGGATCAAGAAGTGATGCCTGTAAAAAAAGATTGGAGCGTATTTTTGAGCAGCGTTTTCTTTGTGCTCGGTTTTTCGATAATTTTTTCTCTCGTCGGTGTACTTCTCCAGACTGTGCTTGCTCATTCTTCGTACGCAGTGCAGGCGTGGCTCGGAAGAATTGGTGGCGTTATTATCATTCTCTTTGGGCTTTTCGTACTCGGATTATTTACGCCGAAATTTTTGAAGCGCGACCACAAAATGGCCGTGAAGATGAAATTCGGCTCAAAATATGTGACTTCTTTTGTCTTTGGTGCCGCCTTTGCCGTCGGCTGGACGCCGTGCGTATCTGCCGCCCTCGGCGCAATCCTGGTACTTGCCGCTACCAACGCAACGAGCGCATTCCTTCTCCTTTTTGCATACACGCTCGGCATCGGCGTGCCATTTTTAATTGTGGGTGCGTTTACAAATCAAGCGCAGGAGTTTATCAATAAGGCAGGGCCGTGGTTGCGCTATGTGGAATATGTATTCGGCGTGCTGTTGGTCGCAATCGGAGTATTGATATTTGTCGGAGAGTTGAGCAAGATTGCTAACTTTCAGTTGCTCACGAATGTACTTCTCTCACTCAATTTAGGAACGAGTGCCGGTGGCAGTATCTCTTCTCTTTCCATTACAAATTTTGCCGTAGCGCTTTTTGCGGGCCTTGCATCGTTTCTTTCTCCCTGCGTATTACCGATAATACCTGGATTTCTGTCATATTTGGCACAAACCAGTATTGAGCACAAGGAATCATGAATATCCTCGGCAAAAACATTCTGCTCGGAGTCGTCCTTGTCCTTATTGCCGGATCAATCTGGTATTTGCAGTTGGGCAAAGTGCGCCCCGAAGCGGGCGTAAAAGGAGATGTACTTACAGATGCACCAACTAATCCCGCAGATGTAGATTCCGTGCCTGATGTTTCGCCCGACGGAACTCTATCGGCAAAAGCAAAAGAAGAAATCGCTGCATCTTCTAAGCCATCCGCTTCTGCATCGGTCGCAACAAATGCAAGGATCATGAGCAAAGCCGAAAAAGCAAAAAAATACAAATCAGCACGCGAGATAACGCCGGGCGGCGGATTTATCAACACCGAACCTTTCAAGCTCAAAGACCTAATCGGCAAAAAGGTAGTATTGCTCGATTTCTGGACATACAGTTGTATCAATTGCAAGCGCACCACTCCCTATCTCAATGCGTGGTATCAGAAATATAAGGATCAGGGATTCGTGATCGTAGGAGTTCATACGCCAGAGTTTGATTTTGAAAAAGTCTACGACAATGTCGCGAACGCGGTGAAAGAGGCGGGCATCAAGTATCCCGTCGTGCAGGACAATAATTACGCGACCTGGCAGACGTACGAAAACCAATTCTGGCCGCGCGAGTATCTCATCGACATCGACGGCTACATCGTGCATGATCACATCGGTGAGGGTGGTTATGACGAGACAGAACGCCTCATACAGGCAGCTCTCAAGGAGCGTGCGCAGGTACTCGGAACAAGTGCTACTATTTCAAGCGATATAGCAAATCCGAACAACGTCATAACCTTTGATTCCGGAAAAGTCCAGAGTCGCGAGGCGTATTTTGGAGCTTCGCGCAACGAATATCTCGGAAACGGAACGCAGGGCGTAACTGGTTCGCAGCAGCTTTCCATCCCTTCCACAATAGAGGCAAATACATTGTATCTTGGAGGCAATTGGAACTTCAAGAACGAATATGCAGAAAACGTAGGCTCAGGAGGAAAGTTCACCTACAAGTACAATGCAAAAAATGTGTATTTCGTAGCGAGTGCGGATGCGCCGGTCGACATCACGATCATGCTTGACGGCAAGATTACCGGACATCAAACGATCAAAGAAAATAAATTGTACACGCTCGTACAGGGCACAAACTATGGCGAACACACGCTTGAAGTGATTATCAACACCCCTGGTCTCAAAGCATATACCTTTACATTTGGATAGGTATGCTATAGTAATGAAAATGTAAAGTCATCTTTACATATTCATTATTAGTTATCAAATAATGTAAGAACATATGAAAAAGAAAATGATGGTTCTCGGACTTGTGCTCGCGACTTCCGCATCGTTTGCAGGCGCAGCGCAGGCGATGGAAATGTCGGGTGACACGATGATGAAAAAAGATGCAATGGGAACTGATAGCGTGATGCAGAAAGACGCCAAGGTTATGGAGTTGATGAAGCAAGTTGAGGCACTCAACGCGCAGATCATGATGGAGAAGGACAAAATGATGAAGAAGGACGGCGCAACGATGTCAGGTGACACGATGATGAAAAAGGATGCTATGGGAAGTGACAGTATGATGCATACAGACACTATGATGTCGGACGATCTCACGGAAGGCTCTCGGGGAGATGCAGTAATGACACTCCAGACCTTTTTGGAGGAACATGGATATCTGATGATCCCGGCAGGCGTTGCAAAAGGATACTTCGGACCACTTACGAAAGCGGCACTTGCAAAGTACCAGAAATCAGTTGGACTTAATGCCGCTGGATTCTATGGTCCACTGACACGCGCAATGATGTCCAAAGCAATGATGATGAAAAAGGACGGTGCCATGATAGAGGGTGACTCGATGAAGAAAGACGATGCAATGATGAAAAAGACTCAATAAAATTGAGTCGTGGTAACAAACGACACACGATAATTCACGAATCCTATGTCAAAAACCGTTGCTATATACAGCACGCCGACCTGTCACTTCTGCAAGGAAGCGAAAGAATTCTTTGCGGAGAAACAAATCGAGTATACCGAACATGATGTCGCGAGCGACGCGGCAAAACGAAAGGAGATAATCGATTTGACGGGACAGCTTGGCGTACCCGTTATCGTTATAGACGGAAAAGCAACGGTCGGTTTCGACCGTGATGAAGTGGTAGAAAAATTGGGTATTGCTGCGTAACAACACAACCAGGCTATGAAGGCTACGTACATTCTCATCGGCGTTATTATCCTTGTCTTAGGCGGTTTCGGTTATTGGGCAATCTCTCCTCTCTTCCGCAACATCCGTGTGAATGACGCGCTTCCGCAATCTGCCCAAGAGACAGTTAAACCGACGCAAGGTAATACTCCGTCTCCGATCACGACTCCGACTGCCGCAGAAAAGCCACCTACCCCAGTTACGGGGACATTAGGACATCCGGCGAGCGGTACCGTACGCATCGTGAGCGCTGACCGGAAGCAGTATGTGCGATACGAGAACTTCAAGACCATAAACGGCCCGGACATCTACGTATACTTGGCGAAAGACATCGACGCCCACGAATTCGTGAATCTTGGAAAAGTAAAGGCGACTGAGGGCAACATCAATTACGAAATTCCCGACGGCGTCAATCCGACTGATTACCCGTACATTCTCACATGGTGTAAAACATTTGGTGTGTTGTTCAACTCCGCGCGGATTGGTAAATAGCATATGCCTGCAAACCACTTTGACCTTGTCATTTTGGGCACCGGGGTAGCGGTTTATCTGCGGGGATCTACGCTGGCCGTTATAAGGTCGAGAATTATCAAAATAATTACGGATTGAATACTATGCAAGGAACAACATGCTCAACGTGCAATCATGAGCATAAAGAAAAGGATGGTGCCTGCGTCTGCGGGTGCAAAGGAATGGTGGACGATACAAAGATGGACAAAACAAAAGTGTGCACTATGTGTAATCACGAACATAAGAATGATGACGGTACCTGTGACTGTGGATGCGGAAAATAGTACAACAAAAAAATGGGAGTCTTCCGCCGTGTCTTTTCCTCGCGGCGGATATTTGTGCGCGAATGGGCGGGCGGGTCAAGCGTAGGCAGTTTGCGCCTCGGGCGTTTTTGCTAGGGCGTCCACGCCCTATGGATGAGCGCCGCCGAAAATCGGAGAATCAGAAATCTAGTAGCGGAAGCGACACCACGAAAGAAAGATTGGAAACGTGGAGAGGGGTTGTGCGAGGGCGGAATCCGAAGGCCCGTTAATGCGAGCCGCACAAATCTGTATGACCACGACAAGCGGACACAACGATACATATTGATACGGCAATGCGAGGAGGAGACCGACGCTGGGGAGAGGATTCCTTCCTCTCCCCAAATGGAGGTGCTGCCCGCGCGGTACTCCGCGTGGGAGCGGACGAGTTACAGCCGAATCGAATCGTGATGCAGAGTAGAGAGCCACAGCGCGCGCCGAGCGGCGAATGGTCAGGGGTCGGTAAAAAAATAGGTTCGAGCGTGGTTGTATAGAGTCACTCGTTAATACCACCAATCGTAGGAATACGGCGAGTAGTATGAATAGGAATATGGGTCGTAATAGTTGTATTCATAATTGTAACTATTATTGTATCCGTAGCTATATGTATAGGGATAATAGTACGAATAAGAATATGAATACGGATAATAATAATCGTACGGGTGGTACGAGTAGCCGTAATTGTAATTATCGTTGTAGCACGGATAGAACGAGTAATAGCTCCCGCACCAGTAGTATTGCTGCTGCGGGTACGGATTTGGATTCGGGTTGGGATTTGGGTTCGGATTCGGGTTTGGGTTGGGATTTGGATTAGAGCCAGTCACCACAACCGTGCCGTGCATGTTGCTGTGGAAATTACAGTGATACGTATACGTACCCGGTGTGTTGAAGGTATAGCTGTACTGCCCGCCAGGCGTAATGGTGCCGCTACTGAACGAATTGTTGTCAGAAGTCACCGTGTGGTTCATCATCCCTGAATTTCTCCACACGACAGTACCCCCCGCTTGCACGGTCACATAGTCATCAACGTACGCATCGTCGACGATCGAAACCGGCACCGTTGCGGCAGAGACCGCAAACGGCATCGCGATAAGTATCGATGAAAGCGCCAAAGCCAGGGACATTCTCCGCATAGTCTACATTCTCTACGACAGCAGGTAAGAATAGATGAAGAGGGGTATAATGCCGCGATGCAGAGCCTGATTGGCCTCGCACTTGCGTTCCTGACACTTATTGCCTGGGGCGCAGGCGATTTTTTTATCCAGCGATCATCTCGCCAGATTGGTATATGGAAATCGCTCTTTGCGATCAGCTTCTTCGGGACTATTATCCCGCTTCCTTTTCTCATTGACCGTATTGCACTCATCTGGGATGGCACGACCGGCCTGCTCCTTCTTTCGACGCTTGGATTCGTGATTTTTCTCGCAGCGCTTTTCGAATTCGAAGCGCTCAAGCGCGGAAAACTTTCTATCATTGAGCCGGTTTTTGGCCTTGAGATCCCGATTACGCTTGGTCTTGCCGTTTCGCTCGGGTTTGATCACATTACGCTCCTCCAGCAAATGCTCGTGCTCGCAACCGGTATTGGCGTCGTCCTCGCAGTGATCGATCGGAGGAATACACGCACACGTAAATACTCTTTTGAAAAAGGGGTGATCCTCGCGGGTATCGGGGCCGCCGCTATGGCGCTCACCAACTTTCTCACCGGTGTGGGTTCACGCGAAGTAGACCCCTTTGCAACGATTTGGTTTATCAATGCATTTCTTTCCGCCGCTTCACTTGCGGTCATTATTATTCAGCGTGATTTTCACTTCCTTCGCGATATCCGCACATTTTACGGTTCGATACTGGGCGAGAGTATCTTTGATAATCTTGCGTGGTTTTCATACGCCTATTCGATGACGCTCATTCCAATCTCGATCTCGACGGCAATCACCGAGAGCTACATCGGACTCTCCGTTCTCATCGGCGTCTTTGCCAATCGCGAACGAATGGAGTATTGGCAAATTGCGGGCGTGATGCTTACAGTTGCCTGCATCGTAGGACTCTCCGCAACCCTCGCGAACTAACTATTTGCCGGTGAAATTGAAGGGTTTGCCGACATCGTTGAGCCGCGAAACATCAGGATTCTGCGCGTTGAGATCTAGCGTATCGTTGATGATGCGGAGAATTCCATAGACAGAAACCATAATGAGCATCCCGACAATGCCCCAGAGCATGTGCTGTTTGCCGCTATCTCCCACTTCACCGCTGCGCAATCCCCATAGAAACTGCACGAGACCCCACATGAAAAGGAAGAAGCCCGCGGCAAAGAGTACGAGAATGATCGGATTGAGGACAAGATCCACCAAGCGCCCGACCACCTGGCTCGCAGCTTGTTCCATTGTGGTCTACGTGCTAGAAGGACTGAATGCCTGCTGGTGTGATGGAGGTATTTTGTGTGACACCGAAGGTGTTCTGGAGGAGCCGGATGATGCCCCAGATTGATACCATGACGAAAATTGCGATCACGCCATAGAACATGATCTTGAGTCCTTCGCTCTTGTTTTCCCCTCCACCCTGGAAGAGGTATTTGAGCAGACCCCAGAAGAAGGCAAGGATCGCCGCAAGGACTGCCAAACCCACCAGCCCGTTGAGGATTCTATTGGCAAGCGCAAGCGTCCCCAAAAGTCCCGATGCAGTACCGCTCGATCCACCAACTCCGCTCTGAGCCTCTGCAAGTGCGGGAATGACGGCGAACACAACCGCGAGAGCAAACACAAGGAGCATCGAACCGATTCCAATAACGTTTGCGCGCATATAAATAGCTACAGCATGTTTATTCGTAAGTACCTTCATCGTACGGCCCTCAGCGTGTATCTCCAAGGGAGCTTTATAGGTGAATGTGGATATCCATCTGAGCACTAATGCTCCTCTTCTTCTCCTCTGCTCTCCATAAAAAGCTTCACCCCGAAGAAAACGACCGCGAGTACGATGGCGGTACCGAGAATAAGCATGAATGCTGCCGTATGGCGGTTGACCAGCTGGGCAATTCCCAAGAGCACGACGAGAACAAACATGATCGTAACGCCCCATTTCATTATGTCGATCGCATCATTTCGATACGAAGGCCATGCACCGAGTCGTACCCACCAGAGCACGAGGCCAGCGCCCATAAAAAGGAGTGAGGCTACGAGCATGAGCCCAACAAAAATATTGAAGATGCCGATAAAGTTTGCAATCGCCATAGAGATCACTCAAATCCCTGGGCTGCTGGGAAGGTTGGTCGTGGACCTGTGTTTTGTGTGGTGCCGTTGGTATTTGCGCCGCCCGTCGTTGGATTGTAGGGACTGTTTTCGAAGAGTGTACCCTGCAAGAGCCTGAGGATCCCCCAGATCGAAACCATCACAAAGAGCGTGAGAATCCCCCACATGAGATAGGTTGTCAGTACTTTGCCGCCACGCTCGTTCGACTTCCAAATATTGAGCGAAGCCCCGAGAAGGAACATCACGAGTGCGGCGAAAACAAGGAGTGCAGTTGCACTATTTAGTATCGTGACGAGCAAGTTCGCGAGTTCCTTGAGCGTTTTGGGCGCCGCTGCAAGTGTGATAGTCGGGAGAAATACTATTGCCGCAAGGTATGCCATTCGTCGCATACTTACCCTGTCAATTGGGAAACCGTGCCCCCGATTAAGGTCGCAAGTACCCACGCGCCGAGAATAAGCGTCGCGCCGATAATCACGTATACAAAGTTTTGCTTCGCTTCGGTGAGCTTGCCTTCGTTGCCACGCGCAGCGACAAAGAGAAATCCCGAGTAGACAATAAAGAGGCTGATGATCGGAAGTGCAATCATCACCATGACGCGGAGCGCCCCCGCAAGAAATTGCGTGATGTCCGGATAGCGCACTGGATTCTGGAGTTGTGCGCCGCTTCCCTGTTGCGCATGTACGAGTGTTGCACAGATGAAAACGGCGAGGATGGAGACAAGCGCAATAAGGAGTATTCGTCTCAATGCATGCAGAGCTCCGTGTCTCATACGATTATTGTCCCCCTATGATACTACTCATTTGCCTGTCCGCCCGCTGCACAGCGTCGGGAAGCAGTATCGCGCCACTCACACTATCCTCGATCATGCCTCGGAATACTTGGCCGGTCCGATCAGGATCAGGATCGATCCACGTGCGTACGATGAGCGCTTGCTTGTTGAAAAGTACGAGATCCCCCTCTGCTTTTTCTCCGAGGAGATCTCGGCGAGCGGAAGGCAAGCCAAGCGCCTTGCTGAAGACTGTATTGATATCCTTGCCGACCAAGAGGTAGGCAACCGTGATCGCACCACTCTGGTTTTTGCTGGTTCGCGGTATTGCGAGTCCGTAGACGCGACCCGCGGTGACGCTTTTCGGCGATGAGCGAATTTGCGTCATCGGGGCGACAGAGAAACTGAGGTTGGGATTCATGCGCGTAATCATTGCTTTTTCGCTCGCATACCCTGCGTAGATTGCAAGGGTTCCCGCTGCAAATGCTTCGCGCGCATTTGGGAGCGAGCCGTTCCAGGAATAATCTTCTTTCGATGGGTCCGCAAACTCCGTGTAAAAACGCAGTGCAGCCGTCGAAGCTTGCGACGCATCGCCTGCGGGAGAACCAAGTGCGGAAATCAGATCGCCCTCAGCATTGCGCGCAGTCACCGTACCCCCCGCTTGCATCATGAGCATCGCGAGAATAGATTTTGCATTCGTGTAATTTTTGTATTGACCGAAGGGGATGGTCGCACGTGTAATCGAGCCCGTATCGGTGCGCTTCGTGATCGTCTTCGCCATGCCATAGAGCTCGTCCCAATACAGTGGCTCTTTCGCAAAACCCGCGCTATTCAAGAGATCGCGATTCCAATAGATCACCATGGGATCAATCACAAATGGTATCGCAATCACGCCATCTATCCCGAGAAACGGCGATCCTGCGTCCGCAAACACACTTCCAAATTGCTCCCGTGAGAATGACGTGTATGGGATCGGGGTTACGCGCGTCGATTGCGAATACGCGTACTCGTCGGAGAGGAGCACGAGATCTGGCCCTTGCCCACTCGCGAGTGCGTTGGTGAGTTCGGCGATATACGTATCGGGATCTTTTTGCTCGTAGCTCACCTGCAAAAAGTCGGGGTTGCCATCGGCGAGCTGCTGAATCGATTGTGCGAACGTATTTTTGTCGAGTGTGCCCCAGATCACGACGGGCCCTGTCGTGTTGGATTTTCCACCACCGAGCGCGAGGGAGAAGATGAGGACACCCGCGATCGCAAGTGCGCCAAAGGTACACAGCAGTATAATTTGAAACATCGAAAGTCTTTTCATACCTTTTTCTTTCTCAAGATAAGACCGTAGTGATGCGCGCCAGCGTTGAATTCCCGCTGCAACTCAAATCCAGCAGACTGCGCGTGCTCCAGTGCCTTATTTTTGGATACCACATCGCGTTTTTGTGGCCCGATACCCTGAAAGGAATCTGACCAATCGATGACCGCGAGTCGCCCCATTTTCTTGAGAATGCGGGCCGCTTCGATAAAGATTGCATCCCTGTTTTCGATTTGAAAGAGAAGGTTCGAGATGAACACGAGATCGACGTGACTGTCCGCAATCTTCGAGCCATTCGGCCGCTCTAAATCACTCCAAATAACCTCGACATTTTTGTAGTCGCGTTTGTGTGCTTCGTTTTTTATGCGCCGCAGAAGATCCTGCTGCACGTCAATCGCGTACACGTGCCCACTATTTTCAAGCCGCTCTGCAATCGCGAGCACATACACACCGGATCCACTTCCAAAATCCGCGACCTCCATTCCCGGCTCGACTCCGAGCATCGCAACATTGCGGACCGGATGCGAAAAACCTTCCGTCTTCAACGGAGTATGCGTTTGCATTCCCTCCATTATATATGGTTTGTTCGACTTGATGCTTAAAAAACGCTCACGGTGGGGAAATAAAACATCTATGCCTCCTTATTCTCGAGAATCGTCATCGGCCTCAAATACAACAAACGATGCCACCGAATCCCCTTCGTATAATTTCATGACGCGCACCCCCTGTGTCGCGCGGGAGAGTGTCGGAATCTCGTCGAGACCCGTGCGAATCGTCTGACTCTTTTTTGACATCGCGACGAGTTCCCCTGTCCCGGTGAGCACCGAGGCGCCGACGAGTTGCTTGGTTTTCGGAGTAATCGACATGGTCTTTACACCGGAGCCCCCACGACCCTGTGTTTTGTATTCAGAAAGTTTCGTTTTCTTGCCATACCCAGTCGACGAGAGTACGAGAAGCTCGGCATTTTTCGCATCTTTGGGTACGACGCCGGCACCGACGACCGCATCAGCGCTGCCAAGTTTGATACCACGCACGCCGGCAGCTTGCCGGCCCATCTCGCGCACATCTTTTTCCGCAAAGCGGATTGATTGGCCTTTGGCTGTCACCACGATCGCGTCATCGCCCTTGCGTACGAACTGCGCCGAGATAAGCGAATCCCCCGTGTCAAGCGTGATCGCGATCAATCCCGAACGACGGACCTCTTTGAATTTATCAGCAGATGTTTTCTTTACGGTGCCGTCCTTGGTCACCATCATAAGTGCGAGCCCCTCGCTCGCTTTCATAGCCTTCGGCATCGAGAGGACCGACGTGATTTGCTCGCCCTGCTCGAGAGAGATGAAATTCATAATTGATTTACCCTTGGTCGCGCGCTTGCCTTCAGGGAGCTCGTACATTTTGAGCTGGTAGACTTTGCCGCGATCCGAGAAGAAGAGGAGGTCTGAGTGCGCAGAAGCCGTCAAAAATTGTGTGACGAAATCTTCTTCTTTGGTATCCAAATCGACAACACCGACGCCGCCACGCTTCTGGCGGCGATATTCTGCAGGATTTGTGCGCTTGATGTATCCACCGGAGGTGAGAACAAGGACCGAATCTTCATCGGCGACCAAATCTTCTGCCGAGAGTATCGTCGCCGCGCGCTTCACGATCATGGTGCGGCGATCATCGCCATATTTTGCGATGATTTCGCGAATCTCCTTCTTGATGAGCTCCATCATCTTTTTCGGGCTCTTGAGGAGCGATTCCAACTCTTCGATGAGCGCCTGCACCTGCTTTAATTCGTCCTCGATTTTCTTGCGCTCGAGGCCAGCAAGCTTTTGGAGGCGCATGTCGAGGATGGCGTTCGCCTGAATTTCCGAGAACTTGAATTTGGCCATGAGCTGCGCTCGCGCATCGTCGACATCTTTCGACTTCTTGATGAGTGCGATGATCTCGTCGATGTGATCGAGCGCCTTTTTGAGCCCGATCAAGATGTGCTCGCGCTCACGGGCGCGCGTGAGATCGTATTTTGTGCGACGCGTCACCACCTCTTTGCGATACTCGATGAAATATTCGAGCATCGCTTTGAGGGAGAGCGTCTGCGGGACGCCGTCGACAAGTGCCACGATATTGTAGTGGAAGGTCTCTTCGAGCTGCGTGTGTTTATAGAGATAGTTGAGGACCGTCTGGGGATGTGCATTGTTCTTCAATTCGACGACGACGCGGATATCTTTGGTCGATTCATCGCGGATGTCGCGGATGCCTTCGAGCTTCTTCTCATGCACGAGATCAGCGACCTTGGTAAGAAGATCGGCTTTGACGACACGGAACGGGATCGAGGTAATCACGATCTGGTAATCACCTTTCTTGCCCTCGGTAATCTCCGCATTGCCACGCACTACCACTCCACCGCGCCCTGTCGCGTACGCGTGCGCGATATCTTTCTGATTGAAGGCCATGCAGCCTGTCGGGAAATCCGGTCCCTGCACGAACTGCAGCAGATCTTCGGTGGTCGCGTCTGGGTGTTCGATCATGTGGATCGTCGCCTCGCAGACTTCGCGCACATTATGCGGTGGGATGTTGGTGGCCATGCCAACGGCGATGCCGAGCGTACCGTTGAGCAAAAGATTTGGGATCGCTGCGGGAAGGACGGTCGGCTCTTGCCGCGTGTTGTCGTAGTTGGCGCGAAAATCGACGGTGTCTTTATCGATGTCGCGCAAAATCTCCCCAGCGAGGCGCGACATTTTGGCCTCTGTGTAGCGATACGCTGCCGCATCGTCGCCATCGATCGATCCGAAATTGCCCTGGCCGACAATGAGTGGGTAACGCATCGTAAAATCCTGCGCCATCTTCACCATCGCGTCGTAGACCGACGCATCGCCATGCGGGTGATATTTGCCGAGTACGTCGCCGACCACCGTCGCCGATTTGCGCGTCTTCGCCGAGACCGTGAGGCCCGCTTCCTGCATCGCAAAGAGAATTCTCCGGTGCACAGGTTTGAGTCCGTCGCGCACATCGGGAAGTGCGCGAGCGGTGATCACCGTCATTGCGTAATCAAGATACGACTCGCGCATCTCCGTCGAAATGTTGCGCGCAATGATGCTCGCACGCGCAGCCTTCGGAGCTTCCGAATTTCCGGAATTATCATCTTTTGCACGCGCCATGATCTGGCAATTTTACCAGAAAATACGCGAATATTCCAGCATGAAAAACGCACCCGCATCGGGATCATACGTACTTGACATAAACCCGGCCCAGCGCCGGCCTTGACCAACCTCAACAAGGAGATACGCGTGCATAAGTGATCGAGCCTCAGTGCTCTGAGCAGGGGCGCTATGCAGCCTTTACATCCAATGCATAGCGGGCACGGAACCGAGAGTCGATGAATCTGCTGACGAGGACTCCGCCGAGAAAGCCGGAGAGATCTCTGACCGGGCCCAAAGCCCGATGTGGATTCCACTGAGCCCGCCAGCAATGGTTCCAGGGGGAGCACTCGCGTGCTCCCTTGTTTTTATGTTCGCATAACGACATCGGATGTCGTTAATATATTTCTCATTATTCCAGCATATGGCTGGAATCGAGCTGAATATCCTTGAGATATTTCTCAGTCGACGATTTCACATTTTTGAAAAAACCTGAAAAATATTCAGTGTTCGTGACAGAAGGGAAATTTTTGTGTCCACAGTAATCTTGATAACTACTCCAACGATACTTCGCCAAGTAGGTCGATGCACCTCTCAAATCTTTAATTCCGACGTTTCGCCAACCTTTGTTAGCGGAGTCAAAATCCAGAGGATTCAAGTGAATATAGTTGAGTATATGCAGAAAGTGTGCGTCTTTACGAATTGGGACTTTTTTGGTTTTCCCTTGAAACAGTGCTCCATCTCTATCGTAGCGTTCGTTAAAATATTTTGCGTATCCGATGTTTAATTTTCGCAGAAATAATGTCAGGCCCCCATCAACTTTATCAGAAAGAAGCAAATGGTAATGATTTTTCATAAGACACCAGCCGTGGACATCGACGATTCGTTCTTCGGGATCATAACGACTTCGGAAGTCGTTATGATTGTCGGACAAAATATATGTTGTGTTATTGGCCGGTCGTTTTGTGTTGAAAAGAAGCAGGCCGTGAACAAAGCGAAACCGGTCGCGAACATCGAGAAAGATATTTCTCTTTTCAACTCCCCTATTGAGTACGTGCCACAACTCCATCTCATCAGTATATAACGACATCCGATGTCATTATGTAGTTGTAGAGGTGACGACTCGAAGATTTATTCTCTTGGAGCGAGGTCGACGTAGCCATCGGATGAGCTTGCATATGAGGCTTCAAAAGCCGCGCGGGCGGATGCGGTTGCAGCGATCGCTTCTTGACTCGCTGACCCCGAGGTCGCTGCAGGATACTTCGCAAGACGTTTAAAAAAAAGAACGCTCCAGCCAAGGAATAATGTTGCGACCAGTCCGATCGCGATCGATGCGGCGAGGGCGCGGCGCTCGTGATGTGGGCGCTCTTTGAGGTTCTCTATGCGTCTCAATGTTCGTTCAATAACCATACGCGCTCTCTACTATGAGCTCAGCACGACCACCTCGCTCTGCTTGCCGGAAACATCGCGGAGCTTCAGCGTGAGCTTATCGATTGGCTTCACACCCTCAGCGCCAGATTCTTTGATGAATTGCTTGAGGGATTTATCGTCGTGGAGAATTGGGATGATAATTTTCGCCTCGAGTTTTACTGCAAGTTTCTCCGCCTCTGCGGGACTCAAAACTCCCTCGCCACCGACGGGAATAACGAGAATGTCTGGCGAATCCATCTCGAGCACTTCTTTCGGCAGGTTGCCATCGGCGAGTGCTCCGAGGTACAGGACCGAAAGCCCATCGAAGTGAATCGAGTAAATTGTATTGATTCGTTCATCACCACCGTAATTGGATTTCGATGGAAATCCTGATGCGGTGATTTCTTTGACTTCATACTCCCCCGGCCCAAATACCACAAACGGCTGCTTGTCGCCCCGCCCCGCCTCACCAGAGCCATTCATATCGGGATGACTGAGCGAGATGAACGCCACATCGGCACCGAAATTATTGGCTTTGAATTTCTTGGACTGCTTTGAAACAGGACCCAAAACGAGTGTCGTGTCTCCCGCGCTCGCGCGGACCGACGCACCTTCGTGGTATGTCAAAATCATGCGGATAGTATACTTCAAATGTCCTTATTTCGCTTTTTTGGACTATACACAGATTCGATTGACCGATTTTGATACAGGTATAGCGTGTAAGTAGGTTCCGCACCTTTACATATCTTGGTGACGGCGCGGACATTCTGATACAGGCAAGGTGGTTGCCATGATAATACGAGTAATTCTCGCAGCGTGTCTCCTGCTCACTTACACCCCGGCGATCGCTGCCCCACCCAGAGAGATCTATGGGGCAATCGAAAGTCTCAAGAAGCATCCAAAGAAGTTCACGAAGCGCGCACCCGTTGTGGCTCCCCAACAAACGCCGAAAAAGACGAAGGCGGTGCCGATGGGATCCGACGTGCTCAACGACCAAATCGATCCAGAGACTGCGATCGTTCCTCGCGCTGCGCCTCGGGTCGAAAAGGGACAAAGCGGTGATGTGCCAACATCGTCTGTTCAGACACCATACGGCGGCCTGATGTATTTCGAGCCAAGCGACCTTCCCAAGGTGCGGCCGAACAACTGGTTGCTGATCGACTGATCTCGACGACCAGACAAGCGTCTATCGAGACCCCCGAGCGCGTGCCGCGCTCGGGGCGGACTTTTTTCTCTCCCTCACTTTTCCTTGACTCCCTTCGTGGGAAGCATATCGTGATCGCTAGGTACCCTGATGGTTTACCATCGCCTTCAGGGACTGGTTTCAATACAATTGATGGGTCGCAGGAGGAAGCCATGAGAATGGCAGCACTCGCGGCCCTTGCCCTGATTTGCGGGGCAGGAGCCGCATTGGCTCAGGAAGGCGGGACGACAGTCGTTCCGAAGAACCCACCGACAGTTGTCACGTACACAATGACGACCGTGATCGACGGGCGCGAATACAAGGTCGAAGGCGTGACCGTCGGCAACTATTCGAACTCGATTGCTGGGGTGCTCGCCGGACTGCGCGAAGCAATGCGATCGGCGCAACTTGCGGCGCAGGTGAACGCACAGATCGAAGCTGCGAAACATGGCGCCACGGTCAAGACTGTGGCCGACCCCACCGCAGCGATCGAACTCGGGGTCACACCCGCGATTCGTGCATGCGTCGATCAATTCGGCAAACCGAGCGGTTCCTGCGAACCGGATCACTGAATCCGGCGCGGCGAAGAACCCCTGGCATCTCGCTCGGGGTTCCGTTTTTTATGGAGTGTGCGATTCGTGCTTTTGCTCTTTCAAAATATCGCGAATTTCAGAGAGCAATTTTTCTTCAGTTGATACTGGCACTGGTGGCTCCTTGCTTTCTTTGCGCTCAAGACGCTTACGAATATTCGAAAAGAATTTATAGAAAATAAAAATCGAGAGGCCGACGATCAGGAAATTGACCGAAACCTGGATCAAATGACCATAATTGAGCGACGCACCGTGAAAGCTGTATTTCCATTCGCTGAAATCGACGTTGTTGGTAAAAAGTGCAATGAGCGGTGTGATGATGTCGGCCACGAGCGAGTTCACTACCTGCCCGAATGCCGTACCGATGACGACACCGACCGCAAGGTCGAATATGTTGCCCTTCGCGGCAAATTTCCAAAATTCGGAAAGAAACCCTCCCACGTTGCGATCAACCCGCTCTTGCAATTCGGCGATTCTCCGCATGGTCGCGATTCTACCATGCTATCTTCATTGCATTTCCCGGATATTCAATATATAGTGTGCCGACCTGCCTCACGGCAGATTATTCATTTAATGTAGAGTGTTCGGTTAATACTTCTCCTGCCGACAGAAACGGTAGCGCAAGCAGGGAGGCCCGAACCACCATTCCATGACAGTAGATACTATTGGTAAGAAAGGCGCGTCGGTTGATCTGGACGAAGAGACAACGGAAATCGTCGCAGAAGCCGGCCCGATGGCCGAGCTCCTCGCGACGGCCCCCAAATCCCCCGCGATCGATGATGTGGTCGAGGGACCAGTGGTCGCACTGGGGCGTGCTCGTGTGTTCGTCGATCTCCATCCCTTCGGCACAGGTATCATTTACGGTCGCGAATATCTCTCGGCACGCGAGACGCTCAAAAACGTACACATCGGGGACACGATCACCGCGAAAGTCGTCGGTACTGAAAATACCGAGGGCTACATTGAGTTGTCGCTGCGCGAAGCGCGCCAGGCACTCATTTGGAACGAAGCAGAAACCGCGAGCCAGAAGAAAACAGTATTCGAATTGTCGGTCACCGATGCCAACAAAGGCGGACTCATCATCGCGTGGAACGGCATTCAAGGATTCCTCCCCGCTTCACAGCTTGCGCCCGCACATTATCCGCGAGTGCCCGACGGAGACAAGGACAAAATTTTCGTTGAGCTCAAGAAAATGGTCGGCCAGAAGCTCGAAGTGCTCATCATTACTGCAAATCCGAAAGAACAGAAACTTATTTTCTCTGAGAAAGGTGCAGGTACATCAGAGCGCGCGACACTTGTCGAAAAATATCATGTGGGCGACGTGCTCGATGGCGTGGTAACCGGTGCGACCGAATTCGGTGTCTTTGTCAAACTCGAAGATGGTCTTGAGGGCCTCGTACACATTTCGGAGATGGATTGGGCACTTGTCGAAAATCCGAAAACTCGTTACAAAGTCGGCGACAAGGTTCAGGTGAAGGTCATCGAAATCAAAGACGACAAAGTTTCGCTCTCGATTAAAGCACTCGTCGATGATCCGTGGAAAGCGGCTGCCGCAAAATATACGAAGGATCAGCGCGTAGACGCGGTCGTCATCAAATACAACAAACATGGCGCACTCGCTTCGATCGAAGAGGGCGTTGCGGGACTCGTACACATATCAGAATTCGGAAGTGAAGAAGAGCTCCGTTCGAAGCTCGAGCTTGGCAAAGTATACCCATTCACCATCACATTCTTCGAGCCCAAGGAGCGCAGAATGACCCTGAAGCCCGCCGCCTGAGCTCATCACAAAACTTTCATTTCGCACTCGGTAGACTTATTTGACCTGTGCGGATCTCTCGGTCGTGGTCCGCATATTTAGCGAGAATAATTCTTACGAGTATGCGTATTGACCCACCGAATGAGCCAAAAGGCCCGAGCAGTTTGGAGTAGTAAGAAATTCTAGGCAAGTGCTGAAAAATCGAATGGCCCGCTGATCTTCTGTCAGTCGGGCCTTTTGATTTCCCCATCGATTACTCCGCTGCTTTCGGGAGCGGAGCCGCCGCGACTTTCTGCAAAAGGTCAAGGATCGCCTTGATCTCGCCGATATCTCGTGCGCGATGTTCGGAGTGCGCAACAGCATCTTGAACACGAACCCTGATGTGCTCCTGTCCCTCCGGACCAATCTGCGCATCAGGACGGTAGTCCCTGAGCGAGAGCGCGATCTGTGTGTGCACTCCTGCCAGAATCGCTTCCTCGGAAGTCTCGTCGGGACAATCCTCGAAAGCTGCTTTTGTCTCAGCGGCCAATTGTTCAAAGAAATCTGCTGCACGCACTGGACACTCTCCCTGGCTCGACCAAAGAAACCGGTCTACCATTTGCAGAAAAACAAAGTATGAACGTATTGTCAACCGCGTCGATGTCAAGGTGACACCTTGACATGCTATATTTAGGAATATGAACAGAGATCGTTTTTCTTCAGAAGAGTGGTATCACTGCTACACCCGCGGTATCGATAAACGGAAAACATTTACTAACTATGCCGATTACGAACGATTCTTGAGTCTGCTCTATCTTTGCAATAACACTGTTTCAACGCACAGAAGTGATCGACGTGCAGTCTCGCTTGCGGATCTGCTCTCCATAGAAAGAAAAGGCTCTTTGGTTGGAGTTGGTGCATTTTGCTTGATGCCAAATCACTTCCATCTACTCCTTCGAGAAATCTCGGGGAACGGAATTACATCGTTTATGAGGAAAGTTGGAACCTCATATGCTATGTACTTCAATATCAAATACGAGAGATCCGGGAATCTCTTTGCAAAACCATTCCGATCACGTCACATTGATAATGATCGCTATCTGCAGCGAGTACTGCAATACATTCATTGCAACCCAGCGGAACTATTTGAGCAGCGGTGGAAGCAAGGGCACGCAAAAAACATACATAGGCTCACAGATCGTCTGAAGACATATCAGTATTCAAGTTTTGGCGCTTTCTCAGATCCCAAGCACCGACTACGTGCTATTCTCGACACTTCAATATTCGAGATTGAGACACAATTACCACCGCGCAAGATGATCCAGGAGGCATTTGAGTACTATCGCGATGTCAAGGTGACACCTCGACACTGAGAGCGGCCCGAATGTCCGTGCCCATATTCAGTTGAATCGGTTCATCGCGATCTCGCGCCCATCTCGAATGATACATTCGATCGCGATCGCGACTTCTTTGAAGACATGCGTGAGATCTTTCATGTCGGTGTCACGAAAACGACCAAGAATGAAATCGTTGACCTCTTTCTCTCCCGATGGCTTTCTGAGTTTTCCTCCCGAAGTTTCCGGCGAGATGCCGATGCGCACACGAACGAATCGTTTTGTCTTGACTGCACGCGCGATCGATTCAATTCCTTTGTGTCCGCCCGAGCCGCGATCAAAAGAAATTTTCATTTTGCCGACCGGGAGATCAAGATCGTCGTAGACCACGACCATGCTCTCTGCCGCCTTCATGCTTTTCACAAATTTCGCAACAGCGGTGCCGGATTTATTCATAAATGTGTTCGGCAATACGAGCGCGACGATCGTTTTGCCCATTGTGGCACCTGCCGTCAGTGAGTTTGATTTCTTATCTTCCTTCCACGCCGGCAATTCCTGCTTTTTTGCAAAATATTGTACCGCCATGCGGCCAGTATTGTGCCGCGTATTCGTGTATTCCTCTCCGGGATTCCCCAAACCGACAATAATCCATGCCATGAGAAAGTATTCTAGCATCACTTGTTCGTAAAATAATAACGAAAGTACCGGAATTCCTTAGCTGCCCACACAGCAGCTCGTGAGACACGTATTGAGTGAAGCCTTGCGCAGCGCGACGGCGCGAGCAGAGAAATTTTTTACCAAAAAATTATTCGGCTTTGCGAAATACATGTTGAGACGAGATGCACCACTCAAACCACTTTGCGTCAACACCGTGCCCACTGTAGAATGCTGCCACATGAACCCCGTTAGAAAAGATTCTGATGGGCTCTTACAGGAAAAGAGGGTGTTGCGCCTATGAACAACACCCCCGGCAATAGAAACGATTTTTCTAACGGGGTGAACGGTCCTGTTATGAGGGAAGCATCGTCGCAGCGATCCCTCATTGCGTACACAATCATAGCGCTCGGGCTTGCGCTCATCATTCGCTTCTACATTGCGGCCCCATATATCGTCTCAGGTGCCTCGATGGAGCCCACCTTCGACAATTTCCACTACCTCATTATCGATAAAGTTATCTACAAGATCGATGACCCGAAGCGCGGTGATGTCATCGTCTTCAAGCTGCCCCAAAATACGAGCCGTGCGCTCATTAAACGCGTCATTGGCCTTCCGGGAGAGACCGTCGTCCTCAGTGGCAACGTAGTCCGCATTATCAATCCCGAACATCCAGAAGGATTTACTATCGATGAGAGCTATCTTTCATCCGGCAACCTCGGTGGAGCAACCAATATGAAAGTCACACTCGGCCCCGATCAGTTTTTTGTTCTCGGTGATAACCGCAAGGTCTCCGCCGACTCTCGCTTATGGGGAACACTTCCGCGTGAGGACATCAATGGCCGCGTGTTCTTGCGCCTCTATCCTTTCAATAAGATCGACGTGCTGCCCGGCGAGGCACGGTATTCGGAAAAATAGCAAGACATATGAACATCAACTTTTTTGTATGATTCGTCTCAAGGATACGAAACATGCAAACACTGCAGAGTTTCTCAATTCCGCAATTCGCATTGCCGAGTACTACGGATTCACCTCGCTCGACGAGATGAAACCCACGCGCATGTCCAGAGAGGACGAGAAGCGCCGCGCCGCCGCAGCAAAAAATGAAAACGAAATCGCGTTTGCGCGACGCGATGAACGCGGCCTCGCGCAGATCGCACGCAAATGCGTTGCATGCGCGCGAGGAAGTGATCGCGGCGGCACGCTCATCTGGCGGACATCGATGGGCGCATCAGGCATGCCGTCGGCAACTCTCGAGCTCCATGTACTCGGCTCCCCTTCGGCAATCGCCGAGGCACTTCTCCTCGTGATCGTAAACGCCATTGCGGAAGAAGCGGGGCTCACTGCGCGCAGCCTCGCGATCAACAACATTGGCTCCTACGAATCCTCGAATCGGTTTGTCCGCGACGTGGGATCATACCTGCGCAAGCACATCGAATCGATCTCGCCTACACTGCGTCCGCGCGCGGCGATTGATCCACTCGGCACGCTCGTACAGCTGATAGAAAAAGGTCACCCCGCAGCGCCGCGCGCACCACAATCGATGGAGTATCTTACAGAAGAAGAGCGCCGCCGCTTTTGGGATCTGCTCGAGTATTTGGAAATCTACGGTCTTTCATATGAGCTCTCCCCGCACGTGCTCGGAAGCCGCGACTGCTGGTCACATTCCCTCTACGAAATCAATATAAGCGATCAAGAAACGGGTGCGCAGTTCGCGATCGCTTCCGGAGGACGATACGATCCGCTTGCAAGTCGCTTTGCAGTTTCACCGATGCCCGCAGCCATGATATCGATCAATTGCGAAATCCGAGGGAAAACGCGTGTTGTCCGGGAGGTACGCGGTGTTCCTTCTATCTATTATGCGCACCTCGGACCCGAAGCCCGACGAAAATCACTCAGCGTCCTTGAGGGACTTCGTCGCGCCGAAATACCCGTGCATCAGTCGCTCCTCTATGATCGGATCGCCGAGCAGATGACGCGCGCAAAAGAATTAGCGGTGCCGTACATCCTCATCATGGGATATAAAGAGGCGATGGAAAATACAATCCTTGTCCGTGAGGTTGCGACCAACGCGCAAGAGGCGATCCCGCTCGACGAACTTCCCAACTACCTGCGTCGACGAAGGATGGGCAGTTGGAAATCCCTTGCTGCCAATCTATAAAAGTAAAAAATGCGGAGGATAGTCTCTGAAGAAGATTTTGACTTTTGAGAGTGCGAGTGGTAGACTCCCGCGACATGTCTATCAATGCAGAGGTAACGAAAAGCGGCAACGAAAGCTCTCTTTCGGTCATACGCAAGTTTAGCCGCCGCGTCCAGGGTACGGGTTTGGTCAAAGGTGCGCGCAAACGCCGTTACTACGAGCGTAACGCGTCCAAGACCGTGCAGAAAAAGCGCGCGCTGAAATTGATCAAACGACGCGCAGACTACAGACAACTCGTCAAGGAAGGCAAGGTGGTAGAGGCGCCGGTGCGCCGCGGTTATGTACCTCGTGAACAAAAGACTGATTCCGTTCCTTCTCGATTTGGAGAATCAACCCCAATCGCCCGCTAGATGCTGAGGATAGCAATACGCAAAACGGTGCGCGGCCGCAGCCCTCGTGTTCCATTTGAGAAAATCGCGCGAGCAGTGCTCCCACGTGGTTACCAGCTCTCCCTCGTACTCTGCGGTGATACCCTTGCACGTACGATCAATATCAAGTACCGCAAAAAGAAATATGCGCCAAATGTCCTCTCATTCGAGCTCGACGCGAACGAAGGTGAAATCTTTTTGAATCTGCATGTTGCGGCACGCGAAGCAAAAAAGCTCAGTGTGAAATATGAATCTCGAATTGCACTCCTGTTTGTCCATGGACTCTATCACCTTCTTGGATTCGATCACGGGAAAGCAATGACGAGTAAGGAGCGCGTGACACTCCGCCGTTTCGGATACGACGTGGACTAATCCACGAAATACGGCTCACCAGAGCAGAAAAATCGCGCTACAATAGAGAGAATGGCGCGAAAGTTTTATACTGGCATCGACATCGGCACATACCACGTGAAGGTCGTGATAGCGGCGCCCGCAGAGAATCCGGAAAACCCAATGCAGATTCTCGGAACTGGCACCGCGATATCCAAGGGTATGCGGCACGGTTACATCATCGATCGCGCTGAAGCGACACGAAGCATCCGTGAGGCGCTTGCACGTGCACAGAGTGCCGCGCACGTAGCGGTGCGCGAAGCACGACTTGCAATCGGTGGCGTCGGAATCGACGAAATCAAATCGACCGGCGAGATATCACTCGCTGCCTCAGGAGGCATTGTGCAAGATCGCGATCTCGAGAAAGCGCTTCGTGACAGTCAGATGCGTGCTTCCGCCAAACTCACCAATCGCACGGTCATCCACACAATTCCCCTCGAGTATCGCGTCGACGGAGCGAAAGTCTTCGGGAAGCCCGTCGGCCTCATGGGTACGAAATTTTCTGCAGACACGCTTCTCATTACGACACTTACACAGCATCATGATGATTTAATCGACGCGGTGGAAGCAGCGGGGGTCGAGGTGGAGGGTGTGATGGCTGCACCGCTCGCTGCAAGTTTTGTAACACTTTCGAAAGCGCAAAAAATGGCCGGCGTCGTTCTTGCCAACATCGGATCCGAAACACTTTCGATAATCGTGTTTGACGACGACACTCCCGTTTCAATAAAGGTGTTCCCGATCGGCGCGGCAGACATCACAAACACAATCGCACTCTCGTTTCAGATTCCGCTTCCTGAGGCCGAGCAAATGAAGCGCGGTGCAGTTACGGGAAGTGATGTACCGGTAAAAAAAATGCACGCGATCATCGCTGGCCGTCTCAAGGACATGTTTACACTTGTTAACGGACATCTTAAATCTATCGGTCGTTCTCGCCTTCTTCCTGCTGGCGTCGTGCTCACCGGCGGCGGATCAGGCCTCATTTCGGCCTCTGACATAGCTAAAACCATCCTGAAGCTTCCCTCCCAGATCGGCCAGGTCGGTCACCTTGCGCGCACCGCATCGGTCGACGCCACCTGGGCAGTTGCCTATGGCCTCTGTCGCTGGGCATACGCCGAGGACTCCTCGAATCGTGGTCATACCCTCGGCGAGGTGATATCTCGCGGTTGGAATTCGTTTATACAAAATTTCCGCTCGCTGCTTCCATAAAAGATTAACCCTCCTGCACGTGTCAGCAGGGTCGGTGCGATATTGTAGTTGAGCGGGACATCAGCGCCTCCGTTCGTGCGCTTATCCACTCAGCGCCAGAGATACTAAAGCACTTTACTGTGCAATAGTCAACCTTGTCCTTTTGCTGAAAGTGATATGATGTCGCCAATGTCCAAGCAGGTAAAGCCCGACGTAGAATCGTTCGCACGGATCCGGGTTATCGGCGTCGGTGGCTCAGGGGGTAATACCGTGAATCACATGGTTGCCTCCAATGTGCAGGGTGTCGATTTCATCGCGATCAACACCGACGCGCAGGACCTCCACAAATCAAAGGCCAAGAAAAAGATTCACATAGGTAAAACGATCACGCGCGGTCTCGGCACCGGCATGAACCCAGACATGGGCAAGCAAGCCGCCGAAGAAACGCGGGAAGAAATCCAGGATGCGATCAAAGGATCCGACATGGTGTTCATCACCTGCGGCATGGGCGGTGGTACCGGCACGGGTGCTGCACCGGTCATCGCGAAAATCGCGCGCGATTTGGGCGCGCTCACCGTTGGCGTCGTCACGCGCCCTTTTGCGTTTGAAGGCCAACAGCGCATTCGCCTCGCCGAACTCGGCCTCGCTGAGTTGCGCAAGGCGGTAGATGCCTCGATCGTAATTCCGAATGATAAATTGCTCACGATTGTCTCTCGCGAGACCGGAATCAAGAATGCCTTTGCGATGTGCGACGACATCTTGAAGCAAGCGGTCGAAGGAATCTCGGATCTCATCACGCAGACCGGGATCATCAACGTCGACTTCGCCGATGTCCGTACGATCATGGCCAATGCCGGCTCGGCACTTATGGGTATCGGAACCGCAATCGGCGAAAAGCGCGCAGAGAATGCCGCTCGAGCGGCCATCAATTCCCCGCTTCTCGAAGTCGCAATCACCGGTGCCAAGGGAGTCCTCTTCTCGATCGCTGGTGGCGAGGATCTCGGTATGCTCGAAGTGCAGGACGCGGCCAATGTCATTACCGAAGCGATCGATCCAGAGGCCAAGGTCATCTTCGGAGCCGTTACCGACGAGAACCTCAAGAAAGGGACGGTCCGCGTCACCGTTATCGCAACTGGCTTTCCGGAGACCACGACACGAAGCCCGAGTGTATTTGCTTCTCGCATCACACCATCCCGCAAAGACGCTGACGTCCCTCCGGTCGCACGCGCTGACCGTGAGCCAAAGAAAATAATCGATGCGCTCGCAAACGATAAAATGGACAAAAAGGAGATGAAAGATAAATCTGAAATGCAGAAGCACGAGCCCGTGCGCGTCGCTGACGGTCTCGACGATGACGACAGCTGGGGAGGACTTCCCTCCTTCCTGCGAAGGAAATAACAGAACGTAGATCGTTGTACGTAGTTCGTAGTAAGATACGGAGATTATGTGTATTGTTTCCGACTACATTCTACGTTCTACATAACTACGAACTATGCACGATTTGATTATCATCGGCGGTGGGCCCGCAGGCACCTCAGCGGCGGTCTATGCTGCGCGCAAGAGGCTGAAAACCATTTTCCTCACGAGTGAATGGGGAGGACAAAGTGCGGTCTCATCCGAAATCCAGAATTGGATCGGCACGCCTGCGATCATGGGTGCTGACCTGGCCGACAACCTCAAAAAACACGTCGAAGCATACAAGGGTGACGTGCTCCAGATTGTCTCGCCGTCGCAAGCTATCTCGCTGAAGACCTTCGATGATCACGTAGAAGTCATGACTAAAAAAGGGGACGTCTACTCGGCTCTCACCGCGCTCGTGACCACGGGTGCGCAGCGTCGAAAGCTCGAGGTTCCTGGAGCAGCGGAATTCGACAACAAGGGCCTCACCTACTGTGCCTCGTGCGACGGACCGCTCTTTGCGGGCCAGGATGTAGCGGTCATCGGTGGGGGCAATGCAGCGTTCGAGACTGCGCTCCAGCTCCTCGCTTACTGCAAGAGTGTGACGCTCCTCAATCGCACCGAAGATTTTCGCGCAGATGAAATCACTATCGCAGCAGCAAAATCTCACGCGAATATGCGCATCATCACCAACGCTACTCCTTCCGAAGTGGTGGGTGAAAAATTCGTGACCGGACTCAAATGGAAGGACGCACAAGGCATTGAATCGCTCCTTCCGGTCGCCGGCATTTTCGTAGAAATTGGACTGTTGCCCAACAGCGGCTGGCTCGGCGATGCCCTCGAGCTCAACGCAGTGAAGCAAATCAAGGTTGATCCAAAGACGCAGCGTGCATCGCATCCGCGTGTCTGGGCAGCGGGTGACATCACTGATGGTCTCTACCACCAAAACAACATCGCCGCAGGCGACGCAGTGAAAGCACTTGAAGACATCTATATGTCTATTCGGAAAAACAAGTCTGAGGCCTAGGAAGTGATTCGCTTAATCACGGAAAACGCGCGATCGACGTCTCGGTCTTCGAAAATAATGCTGAATTCAGTAAGAACAGACATCACTTCGACGAGGCTGATGCCTTCGAGCGCGATTGCTTTCAAGATTGGGTAGTACACTCCGGGCACTGTAAGTGAGTTCTCGGGCAAGCGCATCGTAATTGCCGAGAGACCGTCTTTGCGCGTGATTCCTTTCTGGCCTTTGAGTATCGCCGCGACCTCACCCTCGAGGTCGCGACTCACAATGAGAATCGATTCATGCAGACCACGCGAGTAATTGAGGAATGCATCTTTATGCCGCTTCGCGCTTTTTGAGAGTGCTTCAAACAGTTCAACACTCGCGAGTGAGTTGGGGCACGTGAATTCTATGAGGTTTGAACGCACGGTAATATCCTTCATCAGTTTTAGAAGTTTTGTACCGTACGGTTGTACCCCTCGTCTTTTGGATACGCGGTGCAGTGCCATCGATATCGATGACTCTGATACATTTTCGAAAAGATATTCTTCCACGTGCGGACGAAGTTTGCGTGCAATTGCAGCATTGTTGCCCACGCCCTCAGCCACTACTTCTGCCAAAAAAGGAGTTTTCTCAAGTATTCTCTCTACTGCCTGACTCACCGTTCTCATGTTCTATATATAACAAAATGATATGAATCTGTAAATATTGCCGAAAAATTTGGCTAATAAATGCAAACCAGTAATACTTGCACGTAGGCGGGATTGTCCGCACAACGCGAGAGCATGATGCGTGAACATCAACTTTCAGTGAAGAAGGGCATGCTGGCACATTTGAGGCGGAATACGGTACGGAAAATTATCGTGGCGAAGACCGAAGGCCTCAGACAAATCCGGAGCGGGCACGTGATCACTTTCAACGGATCCCTGGGACGATCAGTGAAAGCGGTCCAAGATTTTGAGTCAGCGGCTCAAATTTTCTCGCGAGTGAGGATCTGCGAGTTTGCGCCAAACTCACCACGGGCGAAATCGATCAACGAAGTGGCCGAGTTCGCATCGCGTGCATTGCCAAGTAACCAGTCATGCGGATTCCGTGTGATAGAACTCGCGTAGAAAACGCGAGTCGTGCCGCCTCGAGCTCGAGGCGGCGTAACTTTTTAATGTCTGAAATGACGAGTACCGGTAAAAACCATCGCCATGTCGAGCGAGTCGACCGCATCGATTGAATCTTGATCTTTGATCGAGCCGCCGGGCTGAATGATCGCCGTCGCTCCCGCCTCGTGCGCAGCATGTACGCAATCGGGAAACGGCATGAATGCATCCGATGCCATCACCGATCCGGCGAGTGAGAGATTCGATTCCGTGGCTTTGAGTGCTGCGATCTTGGCAGAATAAATCCGGCTCATCTGCCCTGCTCCGATCCCGACCGTCGCACCATTCTTTGCGTACACGATCGTATTCGATTTTACGTGCTTGCAGATTGTGAATGCAAATGTAAGGTCTGCGAGCTCTTTGACCGTCGGCATCCGTTTCGATACTGTTTTCAATTTCCCATCAAAAACTCGATTGTCGACTTCTTGGACGAGCGAACCGCCCGCAAGGGTGCGAACGATTGTCCGTGATTCCAGAGGGTCAGGCATACTACCCGTGAGCAGGATACGTACGTTGGGCTTTGCCGATAGTATCGCGAGCGCATCGTCGTCTGCGTCCGGTGCGATCACAACTTCGAGAAATATTTTGACAAGCTCCGCAGCGATCGCACCAGTGAGCGCGGAGTTGAGTGCAACGATGCCACCGAAAGCCGAGACGGGGTCGCATGTAAGCGCGCGCAGGTACGCCTCGTGCACATTTTCACCTATGCTCGCTCCACAAGGATTCGTATGCTTTACAATCACGCACGCTGGCTCTTCAAACTCTGCTACGCATTCAAAGGCCGCGTCTGCATCGATGATATTGTTGTAGCTTAAATCCTTCCCTTGCACCTTCCGTGCGCGCAAAGCAGAAGGCCGCCTGTCCCTTTCGTCGAGGTACACGGCGGCCTTCTGATGCGGATTCTCTCCGTAGCGAAGAACTTCTGTGCGTTTGAAATGCAGCAGTAGTTCTTCCGGAAAATCTCCGCTATTCATTGCACCACTTTACCACTTTCTCTCCTGGAAACGTGCGAGGCAAGGCTTTTCTGGGTGTCTCGCAGGCTGAAGAGCCGAGAGGCAGCGCCGCAGCAGCAGCGGCAGATAGCGACCCTGAAAAGTCTCTGCCGACGGAGTTTCGTCACTCTTACTCTACTACCTTTACAGAACCAAACGCCGACGAGTTGAGATGGTCGTGATAGTTCCAGGTACCCACTTTGTTAAATGTGAATGAGTAGCTGCTACCTCCCGCACACTGATCAAACGCTGTATTCGATGCATTCGGGCAGTGTTCCGTTCGCGACGTACCGTCGTACACCGTATGCGTGGGGTGTTGCGCTGAAGCGACCCACATTTGTCCGCTTCCCGAATTGCGCCAGCTCACCGTGCCGCCCTTTTTGATGGTGACCGCCGATGGGGAAAAGCTCGTGCCGTTGTAAGTGACTGTCGCTGTCATCGGTGCATTGCTCGTGCTTGTCGAAGTCGTCGTGGAAACGGTGACTGAAGTACTCGTCGCGGGAGCATTCGTATTTTGATTGACTGCGGGCGTCTGCGCATTTGCCATCCACCACCAGATGCCACCGCCGATTACGATGATAAGAATTACGATCCAAACCCATGCACTTGATCTCATATGAATGATATTTTAGGAATAACTATTGAATGGAAAGTATAGCACGATCATTCATGAAGACCCGATGATCAATCCTTTCTCCTCGTCTTTCTACACTAAATCACCGCGTATGCGTAGAGATAATGTAAATAGTAATCCAACTATCTATCCGGAGAGATCTTATTTTCCAAGAATGCCTTGCCGTGGCCGACATCGGTATTAACCGGGATTCCTCGTTTGCACAAATCACACTCGTCTTCGTCCCATGATTCGAGATGCACTTTGGCAAGTTCACTAAATTCGGCTGGATTCCCTACCATTTCCTTGGTCACATCACCTCGATTACAGATCGTAATCGCACCGACGACTGTACCCCCAGCGACGCGTACGGCGTCGACGACTTTTTTGATTGAGCCGCCGGTCGTCGTGAGATCTTCTACGATCAGTGTATTTTTTCCTTTTACCAGCTGATCGTATCCACGCTTGATCACAAATCCCCCATTGCCGTCTTTGTCTGCGTAGACACTGTAGACACTTCTGCCATTCATTTCGGTAAGATGAAATGCAACCCACTGCGCAAGAATCGCGGCGCCCACTGCAGGACCAATCACCACATCGACTTTCTTATCCCTGTACAGATCGGCCATACGTTTACAAAGGGCCGAGAGATCATGGGTATACGCATACATCGCATCTTTGTTGACATACGAATCTGAATGCCGCCCCGAAGTGAGGACAAAATGGCCTGATCTGAACGCACCAACTTTCTGCAACGTTGCAAGTACTTCTTCTGCCATAAAACAAGATTATAGCCCAGCGCGTATAGCTGCGTCGAACTCCTTCGCTTTGGCCCGTATTACGTCCCTGTAATCTCCTTCCGCCGATGCGTAGATAATTGCACGCGAGGTCGAAAGAATGAATCCGCCCTCTGCATTTTTGCCATTTTTGACCGATGATGCGAGATCCCCTCCTTGAGCTCCCGTACCAGGAATGAGGATCGGCATCTGAGGCACAACTTCGCGTACGTGTCTGACTTCCTCCGGAAACGTCGCGCCGACGACGAGCCCGCAATTTCCATTCTTGTTCCATTTTTGAGCAAACGCTCGGGCAAGATATACGTAGAACGGTTCACCATTTACGTCGAGATCCTGGAATTCACCTGCGCCGTGATTCGAATTGCGACACATTACAAACACGCCCTTTTCTTTTCTCGCAAAGAATTCTTTGAGCGACTCCCCTCCCATGTACGGATGCACAGTGATTGCATCCGCGCGGAGATTGTCGAACGCTGCGGCGACGTATCCATTATTCGTGTTCCCGATATCGGCACGCTTCGCATCGAAGATAATTGGCACATCAGGTGCTTGCTCGCGCGCATACATGATGGTCTCGCGAAGTGCTTGCCATCCTTCATCACCATGCGCCTCGTAGAAGGCGCTGTTCGGCTTGTACGCGCATACGATGTCTTTTGTCTCGTCTATAATGGCGCGGTTGAAAGTCATGAATGACTCCCTCACCCCGCCGACGCGTGCACCTTCCGGAATCTTTTCGAAATCGGGATCAAGTCCAACGCAGAGGAATTTATTCTCTCTCCACTTGGCACGCACGAGTTCCCAAAAATCTCGATCAGTCATTGCGCGACATTGTAGCAGCTAGACGGTATCGATCCAGCGCTCGAAGATCGCGCGCACCTGCGGGAAATACTCCTCTTTAAACGCGTGTCCCATCCCCTTGATCACATGGAGCTCTTTCTTGCCCGCGGGAATTGCATCGAAAAGCTTTTGCACGTGATCGGGCGGCGTAATGTCGTCTTCACTTCCTACGATGAGGAGGACGGGCATCGTGAGTTTCTTCGCTCCGGGCAACGTGTCGTACTGCATGCTGTCTTCAACGTGACTATATTTCAAACGCTTCATCAAACCTGGCACCTTCTCGCTTTGCTCATCTTCGTATCCCGCCGCTTTCCAGCGCTCGAAGCGGCCCGGATCTCGTCGATTGCTCGCCTCGATGCGGAGTGCTCCGGAGATGACCGGGGCAATAGGCGCGAGCGCGCGAACTTCTTGTGGATGAGCCTCTGCATACAGAGTTACACAAATCCCGCCGAGACTGCTGCCGGCGAGGATATATGGCTCCTGGTGCCACGGTTGATTCTTCGCCCATGCAATGGCATCTTCGAGATCTTCGTAGTAATTCGTAATCGTTGCATCTTCGTAGTTGCCGTCGCTCTCCCCGAACGTATTCGTCGTGTCGAAGCGTACTGCGGTAAATCCTTTTTCGTTGAACGTCTGCGCGATGAGCTGGATGCGGGGAGAATCTTTGGAACTCCCTAGTCCATGCATCACGAACGCAAGACCTTTCGGATGCTCGGCATGATCGACGACCACCACCATCTTCTGCCCTTTTCGATTTTTGATCGTTATTTTTCCCATATTTTTATGTCCTGCGAAGCTGCCACCTTCGTACAAGCAACATGACGGTAAACCCAGTGTCTTGCAAAAGTATCACAACGAAACTATGCCACGGATTTTGGGTTTGAGCAGCTAGCGCACAAGCTCGCGAATCGGTATGCGGCCGGTGCGTCGCTGCCCCTTGATGCGGAGGCTCTCTTTCATCTCTCCTCGGAATTCTTCCCTATTGAGTGCCCAATTGAGTGCGAGCACGATCGCCATTGCGATTGTCGCGCCAAGCAGTGCGGAGCCCATGTCTTTGGCCGAATCGAAGACATCACCTTGCGTCGCGAGAAAAAGCACGCCATTTGACGCATCGATGATGTTGACCGCGGCCCATTCCAGAATTTCGTAGATCGCTGAGAACGAGAGGATGATGTCGAGTGGAAAGTAGTATGCCCAAAATCCGCGCGCTCCTGTCGCGTGGACAAACATTTCGCGTATCGGGTACACCATAAGAAAACCGAAACTGAAATGCGCGAATCGATCGTACATGTTGCGACTTGCATCGAGCCACTCCTGTAGCGTAAAACCAAAGGGTACTTCACCGTAGGTATAGTGCGCACCCACGAGATGAATTACCATGAAGAGCGTAATGAATGTGTAGGAAACGTCAGAAAGTTTGAAATACTGCGCCGCCACGATGAGTACAGGTACAAAAATGAAAACGAGAATGTTTTCCAGGAACCACGCCTCGCGGTAGACCGGGTTGATGGAAGTGATGAACCACGCGGCGAGGAAAACCACCGCAAGCAGCTTTTGGTAATTTGTCATTCGGGTAAGTATATAGATTTGATTATTTCTTTCCAGGACGTCTCGGGTAAAAGGTAAAGGGGCCTAGGGCCCCTGGGGATATTTCCTCATGTAATCCTCCTGGAGGATCTTCTCGAAATCGACCGCCGTCTTGCGCGCATGCGCAAAGTAGAGCTCCTGAGCTTCCGATCGAGAAATGATCGCATAGACTCCGGTATAGCAGATATCCCCGCGCTCGAATCCGTGTCCGATGTGTCTCACGACAACCTCGATCTCGGTAAGCGTCACAACTTTGAGCCGCGATCCTTGCCGTAGCTTGCACGAGTCGTTGACGGTAAAGTGACGATCGTAATTTCTCCCAGCGACCTTCACTTTGACGGTTACAGCACTCTGGAGAACGAACTCCTCACCTTCTTTGACTTCGAGCGCACCCGCCACGTGCGCATACGCAAGAACGAGAAGTGGCGTAACGATACGCGCTGTCGAAAACATGTTCGCCTCCGGAAGACCAGCCCGTGTACATT
>JACRFJ010000022.1 GCA_016217935.1 Candidatus Kaiserbacteria bacterium | reverse complement strand
TTTCAAATTCTCTCTCTGGGATGGCGCGACAGTGGGATCGGGTTCTCGCGTATGGCCAAGTTCTTCTCCCGGGGCCGCGACGGCCAGCGTGCGGCAGGGAGTCTTTACCGTAAACATTGGAGATACCGCAAACGGATATCCGGATGCGCTTTCATATAATTTCACTACCAATCCGGTCTATCTGCAGGTCGAAGTATCCACGAGCGGCTCTTCATACGAAACACTCTCTCCCAGGCAACTCGTAAGCTCGTCTGCGTTTTCACAAATCTCTGGCGCGGTTTCCGGTACGGGACAATCAACGGTCGGTACGACAACGCCAACTGCAAACGGGGTGTTGACCGTCGAGGCGACTTCTTCAACTGCGATACCGCTCCTCATCCGTGGGGCAGTGAGTCAAGCAGCAAATTTGTTTGATGTACGCAGTGCGGCAAATACATCGCTTTTTTCGATCGACAACAATGGAGCGGCGTCGATCGTGAATCTGCTCATTACCGGCTCGTCGACACTTCAGAATCTTTCATTTCTCAATGCAACCGGTCTGCAAGCAACGACCACCAGTTTCTTTGCAACCACAGCAAGTTCGACGAATTTGTTTGCATCGAATTTGCATGTCGGATCGCTCTCCGGATTCTTGAAAGCGACAGCTGGTGCCGTTTCATCTGCGCTCATAAATCTCACGAGCGATGTCTCTGGAATTCTCTCTGTTGCAAATGGTGGCACGGGCTGGGCTGCCATTGCCTCTGGCGCGATTCCATACGGCAATGGATCGAATGCGCTCGCGACGACGACCACAGGTTCGAACGGTCAGGTGCTCGCACTTGTCGGCGGAGTCCCGACGTGGACTGCGACGTCGACACTCTCTACGATTAGCGGCACGCTCGGAGTCGGAAGCGGGGGTACAGGTGCAACATCGTTCGGACAGGGATGGCTGTACACGAGCGGGGGAACAAATGCACTCGCTGCTTCCACCAGCCCCACCGTAAATTACATCACGTCTACTTCTACGACTGCGACATCGACATTTGCCGCTGGGATCTCGACGACACGTTTGAACACAACCGCGACGTCGACGTTGGCCGGTATCGTTTCGCAAACGATCATACCGAACGGTGACGCAACATACGACCTCGGCTCCCCAACGAATCGTTTTCGCGATCTCTACCTTTCGACTGCGTCGCTTCACCTCGAATCGACCGCCGCGGAAACTGGCTCGGCGAAGCAATGGAAATTTGGGATCGATACCGGAAACGGACAACAGACAGGTACATCGACCGGGTTCTTCCGCATTCAGGAAGGAACTGCGCCAATGTTTTATCTCAATCATGCCGGACAGCTCGGCGTTGGTGTGACCGATCCGCGTGCGCGACTGCACATACAGGGCAACTCGTGGCTCTCCGGATTCTCGAACGGCACGATTTCAAGTGCGGGGACGACGGTGACCGGCATCGGAACAAGCTTTTTATACGGTTACAACAAAGTGAGCATTGGTGATCAGATTTTGGCAAACGGGCAGGTACGCACGATTGTTTCCGTACAGAGCAATAATTCACTCACGATCGATTCTGCATTTTCCCCGGCACTTTCCAATGAGACATTCCAATTCCAGCAGCCGATTGCACGTTTTGACAACAGCGCGGGGGACACGAAGTTTATCATCGGACCAGGCGGGAGTGTTGGCATCGGAGATCAGAATCCGACGGGGTTACTTTCTGTCGGTGCGGGGGATGCCTTTACCGTAAATGCGTTCGGTGAAGTGGCGAGCGGAACATGGAGTGGAGCTGCAATCAGATCGGGATTCGGCGGCACGGGCTCGACGACTCTCTCTGGAATTCTTCTGGGCAATGGAACGAGCCCGGTGCAAACACTTAAAATCGGAAGTGGGCTCTCGCTTACGTCCGGCACACTCTCAGCGAGTAGCTCCGGGATCACCTCGCTCGGTGGTCAGACGGGAGCAACTCAGACATTTGCTACGTCGACAGATACAAATCTCGCACTTACCGTCACCTCGTCCGGCAACACGCATACGTTTACTCCTTCGTGGGTAGGAACACTAGGGGCAACGCGCGGTGGCACCAGTATCGCAAGTCCGGCTGCGGCAGGAATTCTTCTCGGTACATTTTCTGGCGGGGGATGGCAGCAAGTAGCGACTTCGTCACTCGGACTCCTGACGAGCAATGTCGCAGAAGGATCGAATCAGTATTTCACGAACGCACGCGTGCAGACATATCTTGATTCGTTGACCAAGGGGTACTTCTTCGCCACATCATCTGCCGATTTTTGGAAAACCCAAAATAATTTCTTTTCAACGTCTTCAACCGACTTCTGGAAGACGCAGAATAACTTCTTTGCAACATCCTCCACTGATTACTGGCTGACACAAAAAACAACGTCGAACCTTGCTGAAGGGTCGAATCTCTATTTCACCAACAACCGTGTCGCGTCGGTTATCGCAGGGACGACAACCGACGCACTTCTCGAAGGAAGTACAAATCAATATTTCACCAACGCGCGTGCGCGCTCCGCGCTCTCAAGCACATTTCCAATTCAATACAACTCGACCTCGGGTCTTTTCTCGCTTGCATTTGGCACCACGACATCAAATACGTGGACAGGGACGCAGACGTTTGGAAATACTACCGCGACCAACGCGACCACCACGTCACTCTATATCGGAACACTGAGCGGTGTCCTCAAGGCAACGTCGGGGCAGGTCGCGGCGGCAATAGCGGGAACCGACTACGAAAACCCGCTCACCTTTTCATACCCGCTTTCTCGAGCGGCAAATGCGATTTCTCTCGCGTTTAGCACCACAACCAACAACACCTGGTCGGGCACGAATACATTCAACGGCAACGTGACCGCGGTGAGCGCGACATCGACAAATCTCAACACGACGGTGCTCGGAATTGGTGGAACGAATTACTTCACTTCACTCACGGGTTCGGGACTCCTGAATACCGCGGGTGTACTCACACTTGATCGTACCGGAGATTGGAACGGCTGCGCAAACATAATGCGGGAGGAACGAAATCCACACGTCCTTTCCGGCCGTGGAAGATAGTTCACATGGAGAAATTGCAGGACAAAAAATCCGCATGGTTGCGCGAGAGGCAAATTAAAAGCTATAAAAGCGGT
>JACRFJ010000021.1 GCA_016217935.1 Candidatus Kaiserbacteria bacterium | reverse complement strand
CTTGGCGTGGGCCGATGCCGGGAAACTTTTCAAATAGCGATGAAAGACGCTCGATAGGATCCATAGAGACAGTTCGTAGATTGTAGAACGTAGGACGTAGTAATGCGAATCAAAGATCTGCGCCACGATCTACGAGCGACCTATTACGATCTGCTTAAAATGGCGCTGTTTCTTCCACTTGGGTTTCCGGCGTGAAATCACCGAAGTCACTCTTGTCGATCGATAGGAACGTTGTCTTTTCTTCGTCAAAACGAAGTTCCACTTTTCCGACAGGACCATTCCTGTGTTTCTCGACGAGGATCTCCGCGATACCCGGTCGATCCTGGTTGTCATTCATCTTGTCTTCGCGATGAATAAACATCACCACGTCTGCGTCCTGCTCGATCGATCCCGAATCGCGCAGGTCGGAAAGACGCGGACGACCACGACGCTGTTCGACTGCACGAGAGAGCTGCGAGAGCGCAAGCACTGGCACATCGAGCTCGCGTGCCATCGCTTTCAGCGATCGCGAGATCTCTGTCACTTGCTGGACCATCGAATCAGTCGCGCGCGCGTTGGTCGGGGTTATGAGCTGGAGATAGTCGATGATGACGAGGCCGAGATCCTTCTCCATTTTCAATCGCCTCGCGACCGAGCGCATCGACATCACGGTCGAGCTCGGTTTGTCGTCGATGTAGATCGGTGCCTCCGAGAGTGTAGCGATGCCTTCCTGAAGGCGTTCGTATTCGTCATCCTTTGAAATCTTGCCTGTGCGTAGCCGCCAAGAATTAACTCCCGCTTGCGCGGCGAGCATACGATCTACCATCTGCTGCGAACTCATTTCCAGCGTAAAAATACCGACGGGCGTTTTGTGCTTCGTCGCGGTCTGACGTGCGATATCGAGTGCGAGCGCCGACTTACCCATGCTTGGCCGCGCCGCGAGGATGATGAGGTCGGATTTTTGAAGTCCGGCAAGTAAATTATCAAGTTGGACAAAACCAGTCGGAATCCCTCGCATGGCTCCCTGGTGTTTCTGGAGATGTTCGAGACGCTCCCATGCTTCGGTGAGCTCGTCTTTGATCGCAGTAAAGCTCTGGAGCATCGGTGCATTCGACACATTGAAAATCGCTGACTGCGCCTCATCGAGGATTTGTTCTATATCGCGATCTTCCTGAAAACCAAGTTCGCCAATTTTCGATGCGGCATCGATGAGTGAGCGCAGCACGAATTTAGTCTGCACTCCCTGCGCATAATGCCGCGCGCTTCCCGGCGAAGCTGCCGCATTGGTTAGTTCTCCGAGGTACGCACTACCGCCGATATCCTGGAGTTGCTTCCGTTCTTTCAATTTTGCAGAAAGCGTTACCACGTCTATTGGCTCACCTTTGGTGTACAGAGAGAGCATCGCGTCGTAAATCGTTCGGTGCTTGCCCGCGTAGAAAGAGTCAACGCCGACGACGTCCGCGACCTCGTACATGGCACCCTGATTGATGAGTATCGCGCCGAGAAGTGCGCGCTCCATGTCTAGATCCTGTGGAGGCACCCGAGCACTGAGAGAAGTCTTCACCATACTCTGATTCTACATGGAGTGGCTGTGTTCAGAAACCATCAAGATCATCCGGAGATGTGTTTTTTGTGTGGACAAGTCGGGCTCCACTTGACTCTGTCTCTTATATTTGATACAACGTAAACCACAGGAATTGAAATAGGTCAAATAACCAGTGCCTGAGCCACCAAAGAGTGCATATGCTCTCATTCTCACCAAAAAACGTATCAAAAGACCTGCTTTCTGAGCTTCCGGACCGATCCCGGAAGGTTCTTATTGATCGTTTTGGACTCTCGCAGAAGGGCGAAAGTCGCACGCTCGATGCGATTGGACAGGAGTACGGGATCACGCGCGAGCGCATTCGCCAGATCGAAAATCATGGTATTTCTGCAGTGCGGGATTCGGACGCGTACCAGCGTCATACGTCGACGCTTGATGAAATGAAACGCGTTTTTGTCGCGCTTGGCGGTGCACTTGCAGAACATACTGTACTCGATCATCTCGCTAAGAATACGCTGGATCGCAACCACATCGTCTTTATACTCACCGTGGCCCATCATTTCGATCAGGAGCGCGAAAGCAACGACTTCAAGGCACGTTGGCACGTTGACGACCAGCTCATGGAGCAGATCGAACAGGCACTCACCGCGCTCTACGAATCGCTCGAGGGCAATCGTCTTACACCCGAAGAAGAGTTTCTCCAGCTTTTTTCAAAACACCTGAAGCAGCAAGGAGTAAAAAATCGCCCTGACGAAGTACTCTCTCGCTGGCTGCAGATCTCGAAGCGCATCGGTCGTAATCCGCTTGGCGAATGGGGTCGCGTTGAATCTCCGCATGTGCGGATCAAAAACACACGAGATTTTGCGTACCTCACACTCAAGCGCCACGGCTCTCCGATGCATTTCACAGAGGTCGCCAAGGGCATTGAGAAACTCTTTGGACGCGAAACGCATCCAGCAACGACGCACAACGAACTCATCAAGGACAGTCGCTTTGTGCTCGTCGGTCGCGGCCTCTATGCGCTCAAAGAGTGGGGCTATGAACCGGGTGTCGTGCGAGATGTCATCAAGGGTATTTTGGATCGCGAGGGGCCGCTCTCGCGAGAAGATATCGTCGAACGCGTGAAGCGCGAGCGGTATGTGAAAGACGCCACCATCGCCGTCAATCTGCAGAATAATATGTTCACGCGACTTACGGACGGCCGCTACACACTCGCGAAATAATCCCTCAAACCGCACTCTCGCGAGTGATATAATTGCGCCATGGCTCACGGTGGTCATGGTCTTTTGTATGAGTGGACGGATCTCGATGAATGGGTCGAGTGGATGGGCGATTGGGGACTCTCTCGTGCCCTCATGCTATGGCTCCTCTACATCGGACTCTTTTTTGTTTTGAGCGAGATGGTCCCAAATCTCTGGCTCTTCACCTTTAATTGGATGGTGGGGACTGCTCCGATTTGGCTCCCTGCGGCACTGTGGATTGCAGGTTGGATGACGTGGGTGTGGTACATTCAGTCGCTCTATCTCTCTGGTCGTAAGCCGATTCTGCTTGAGGTCAAAATGCCCCGCGAAATTACGAAATCTCCACGCGCGATGGAGCTCGTATACACTGCGTTCAACCTCTCATCGGGCGAAACGACGTTTATTCATCGCGGATGGAAAGGTCAAGTACGCCCGTTCTTCTCTTTTGAGATCGCGTCGTTTGGCGGGGAGATTCACTTCTACATATGGTGCTGGAATAACTACAAAAATACGGTTGAAGGCACGATGTATGCGCAGTATCCGGAAGTAGAAATCGTCGAAGTCGAAGATTATGCTTCGAAATTCCAATTTGATCCCGATAAACACAACTGCTGGGGAGTTGAATGGCCGCTCATGAGTTACATCAAGGGACTCAACTGGACATTCAAGATCAACGCATACCCGATCCGTACCTATGTCGATTTCGAACTCGATAAAGATCCGAAAGAAGAATTCAAGGTAGACCCACTCGCACAGGTGCTTGAATTCATGAGCAACATCAAACCGTACGAGCAGTTGTGGATTCAGATCATCATTCGCAAATGCGGGAAGATCGGAGGAATTCTGAAAACACAAGAGCAAGACAATCTCTGGAAAGATATGGTAGAAAAAGAAGTCAACAAGTTGCGTGCTCAAAGTGCGACAGTGCCGAAAGATGTTGCAGAGGCTGTCTTGGAAGATATGGGCGAGTCCGTCGATGATCCATCTCCAATTCGGGGTCAAGCACGTCCGTCGTGGAAGCATCAGCAGATGATTCAATCGATGGAACGAAACTTGGGTAAATATCCATTCGAGGTAGGTACCCGCGGTATCTATTGGACAGAGAAAGAGCTGCATGGGCCGACCTTCACTGGTTTTCGTTGGATTTGGCGAGCATTTGGTAATCCGCAGTACGCGACGCACCTGCGGCCACGCCGCTGGCACTGCGACTTCGACTACCCGTGGCAGGATTTTCACGGTTTGCGGTGGACAAATCAGACAAGGCGCGTACACGATGCGTATCGACGGCGCCTTTTCTACCATTCGCCGTGGATTCTCCCGACCAACATTTTGACCAACGAGGTGCTCGCATCGATTTGGCGTCCAATATCAAGCACCATCAAAACGCCGGGCATCGAGCGAATCCCCGCGACCAAGGCAGAGCCGCCAGCGAATCTCCCACGTTAAATTGGTATGCAGAAGTTTATCGAGGAACTTCGACGATTTTTTGACGCTTCGGATAGGCTCCAAGGCGAGCTCTCCGAACGCTGGCGCGAGCACACCAATAGAAGGACGATAATCATTGCGATCCTCTTTGGGGCTACTGCAACGCTTTCGTACCTCTTTATTATCCGTCCGCCGGAGGCCTTTCCCGTTGACCAGCTCGTGAGCGTTCCTTCCGGCTTTTCACTTACAGCGGTTGCAAACAAACTCAAGCAAGATGGGGTCATCCGATCGACGCTCGTATTTCGTGCTATTACAATTCTCACCGGCAGCGAACGCTCCGTACATGCAGGAGACTACCTCTTTAAGGAGCCGAAAGATATACTCACCGTTGCCCGCTCAATTTCGAAGGGAGCGTTTGGGTTGGAGCCTTCGCGCATCAGGATTCCCGAAGGCGCCACGACGCGCTCTATGGCAATCATTTTCAAAAGCCAGCTCGAACGATTTAATCCCGAACACTTCCTCGCTCTCGCGCAGCCGCAGGAAGGATACCTTTTTCCGGACACGTACTTCTTTATGCCGAATGCAACTGAAGAAACAGTGATAGAAGCAATGCGACAGAATTTTGACGTGCAGGTGGGAGACATCGCGACAACAGGGCGAAAATCGAAGCGCAGTTTCCACGACGTTGTCATCATGGCTTCGATTCTTGAACGTGAAGCGCGAATTTCGGAAGATCGTCGCAGAATCGCTGGCGTCCTTTGGAATCGAATCGACCGTCATATGGCGCTTCAGGTCGATGCGACCTTTCTCTACACAATTGGGAAAAGCACATTCCAACTCACGGTAAAAGACCTCACGACCGATTCTCCCTACAACACGTATACCAATAAAGGTTTGCCACCTGGCCCCATCGGTTCGCCCTCACTCGATTCCATCAAAGCTGCAGCGGACCCTATTCCCAGCTCTTACCTTTTTTACCTTGCCGATCGTTCAGGCGTCACACACTACAGCAAGACGTACGAAGAACATTTACGCAAGAAAAGAATCTACCTTGGAACTTGATACTTCTCGCACGAAACATACACTGTGCCGATGGCGCGTGTGTATGTCGGGCTCTCCGGTGGAGTAGATAGCGCTGTCTCAGCGGCTCTTCTCAAAGAACAAAATCACGAGGTGACTGGAGTGTTCATTAAAATTTGGCAACCAGAATTTATTGAATGCACATGGCGTGAGGATCGGCTCGACGCGATGCGGGTTGCGGCACACCTCGGTATCCCATTTCGCGAAGTCGATCTTTCAGATGACTACAAGCGCGAAGTCATCGACACGATGATTCGCGACTACAAAGCGGGGATAACCCCGAATCCCGATGTGCTCTGCAATGAAAAAATAAAATTCGGCTCATTCTTTGATTGGGCGATCCAAGAAGGAGCAGATCACATTGCCACAGGACACTATGTACGTGTTGTAGAGCGAGGAGGAACATGTTCGTTGCATCGTGGAGTGGATATCGAAAAGGATCAGTCTTATTTCCTCTATCGAATACGAGAGAATGATCTTGCCCGTAGCATCTTTCCCGTCGGCAGCTATGCAAAAAAAGAGATACGTGCTCGTGCTGTAGCGTTTGGTCTCAGAGTGGCAGCCAAACGAGATTCTCAAGGACTCTGTTTCGTCGGAGATGTGAGTATTCCCGACTTTCTCTCGCGCTTCGTGCGAATGGAACGTGGCGACGTACTGGATACGAACGGCGAAGTGGTGGGAGAGCACGATGGCGCTCTTGCCTTTACGATCGGGCAGCGACACGGGTTTCGGGTCAGATCTGCGGAAAAAGCGTTGTATGTCGTAGGCATACACGCGAAGCGCAACGCAATCACTATCGATGATGATTTGAGTACTGCATTGCAATCGAGTATCCGCATGTGCGACGCACATTGGGTGAATAGCGAACCGAAAAAAAATAAAGAATACGTTGCGCAGGCGCGATATCACGGGGAGAAGTTTCTAGCGCGTGTACAAAAAGAGGGAGATACCTACGCGGTAGTTGTCGACAAACCGCGCCTCTTTTCACGAGGACAGTCACTCGTTTTATATGAGGGAGATCGCTGTGTGGGTGGAGGAATCATCGATTCGTGATCGGATTGTTTTCAACAGTGGTTTTCTACGCGAGACGCGCTCTCTACTACATACTGTGTGCATGAGCGACATGGTGCGCCGTCTCGCGTGGTTTCTCGTTGCCTCCTCTCTGATTGCATACAGTGTCTTTTTGATTGCCGGCGGGCTCATTCGAGCACAAGCATCTGATGCGAGTCGTATTGTTATGGTACGAGACTACTCTGAACCGGGTGTGCACCATTTGTCGGGCATGGCCATGGTTCCGAAGACGTGTACCGATCTCTTTGTAGCGACCGAGCAGATTTCGCCAACGCGTTTTGCTCTCCACTTCACAACATGGGAACACCCTTCTATAGACTGTGCGACCGAAGATACGCCGCGTGCATTTGAGGCGATCGTGTTTGCCGGATCCGTCGGAGTACAATTTGTCGGTGATCTCGAAGGAGATCCGCTCACGGTTGTTGTCGTCCCGGTCTATCAAAAGAAAAACTGATCATGCAGCACGTCCTCATTACAAAAGCGGATGGTGAACAAGAGCCCTTCGATCCGACGAAAATAGAGCGCTCCCTTGAGCACGCGGGTGCCACATCGACGGTACGCGCGCGCATTCTCGGGCGCATCCTCCACGAATTGAGACCAGGCATCACGACCGAAGAAATCTATCGTCATGCGTTCGAAATGCTGAAGGGCGAAGAGAAAACACCGGTCGCGGCGCGCTATAGCGTAAAACGAGCTGTTTTTGCGCTGGGCCCGTCGGGATTTCCTTTTGAACAATTTCTGGCAGAGATCTTGCGAGGACACGGATGGAATACAAAGACTGACCAAATGCTTCTCGGTCGTTGTGCTCCACATGAGGTGGATGTACTTGCGGAAAAAGGAGGCACGCGTGTCGGAATCGAAGTCAAATTTCATAATGAGCAGGGTGGTAAAACCGACATCAAGGACGCACTGTACGTCTACGCTCGCTATGAAGATCTGAAACGTGCACCGCTTGAATCCTCGCGTGTGGATGAAGGATGGCTCGTGACGAACACTGTTTTTACACGCAATGCAATTCGGTATGCTCGCTGTAGCAACCTCACATTGCTCGCGTGGGACTACCCGCATACGCGAGGCCTCGTGCACCTCATTGAGGAAGCGCGCGTGCATCCGCTCACCTGCCTCACGACGCTCTCCGAGAGCGAAAAGCGCCGCTTGCTCGATAGCAAGATTGTGCTGTGTAAATCCGTGCAATCAGAACTACTTTTGAAAGATCATGGCATTGCGCCGGGCAAGATTGCAGATGTGCAAAGAGAAGCACAGCAGCTATGTGGCATCTGAGTGAAGCACGAGCGACGAGGCACGAGAGGCATGACATATCCACGCACCTCCCTCATCGTTCATGACGAGTGGCTATATACTGTTGTCATGCATACACCCGCTGAGTTCGTCGACCCGACGAGCGTGATGTTCCTCAAACTTTTTCTTTCGATGTTGCTCGGAGGTGTACTCGGCACTGAACGCGCGATTCTTGCACACCAATCTGCCGGTACACGCACCTTTGGGCTCGTGGCGCTCGGTGCGTGTCTTTTCATTGTTCTATCGAATTATGTGGTGAGCGCGTACATCGGTATCGCCGATGTCCAACCTCTCTACATGGCAGCGGGAGTCGTGACCGGCATCGGATTTATCGGCGGTGGCCTCATCATATTTCGTGGTCATGCGCTTCACGGCGTCACGACCGCGGCAGGATTGTGGCTTACCGCCGCGATGGGCATGGCAGTTGGATTCGGAATGTATGCGATTGCAATATACTCGACACTACTGGCACTCCTCATGTTTTCTGGCATGTGGTACGTCGAAAACCGTTTCAAACATTGGTTTCAAGATTTGAACGGTGACGGAAAGGGAAGCGGGCGCTCGTAAGTACAGACGGACCCCTATCTCATGGGGTATACTGCGCCGATGAGCGATTTTTATAAGCCCGATCGCAACCCAAAATGGAATTACGGAGGTCCGAATTGGACCCTTTCACGATCGAAAATTGATCTTTTCGTCAACTGCCGGCGGTGTTTTTATATCGACAACAAGCTGGGTACTGCTCGGCCGCCTGGATTTCCCTTCAACCTCAATAGTGCAGTTGACGCGCTCCTGAAAAAAGAGTTCGACTATCATCGAGCGAACGGTACGACGCACCCACTCATGAAAACGTACGGAGTCGATGCTGTCCCGTTTGCTCATCCTGATATGGACGCGTGGCGAGATGCACTGAAGCGCGGCGTCCAGCATATACATGACGAGACAGGACTTTTGGTACGTGGTGGTGTTGACGACATTTGGAAAGGCGCTGATGGAAAGCTCATCGTCGTCGACTACAAAGCGACCAGTAAAGACAAGCGCATCGAGGCGCTCGATGAAGAGTGGCACGATGGGTATAAGCGACAGATAGAGGTGTATCAGTGGCTCTTGCGGAAAAGCGGATTTGAAGTTTCGGATACTGGATATTTTGTTTACGCGAACGCATCACGGGATCGTAAGGCGTTTGACGCCACACTTGAGTTTGAGGTTACTCTTGTCCCACACAGGGGAGATGATTCGTGGGTTGACCAGACGCTTGTAGAGATCAAGAAATGTCTCGAGAGCGATCAGTTGCCAGAGAGAGGTCGCGATTGCGATTACTGCACGTACCGCGAGACGGTCGGCGCGAAAATGCGCTCTTTCAGTGCCGATGGTTCTCCGCGCACCATGAAATCTTCAGCGAAGAATGCTAGACTTCGCATATGACATTTGCCGAAAAAGTTCGCTCAGTTGTCAAAAGTATCCCAAAAGGGAAAACGATGACGTATAAGCAAGTTGCCGCAAAAGCCGGCAATTCGAGAGCCGCGCGCGCGGTCGGTGCGATCATGAGGACAAATTACAACGATTCTGTACCATGCCATCGTGTCGTACGCTCGGACGGGAGTCTGGGCAATTACAACCGTGGGGGCGAGGCGCGTAAGCGTGCGATTCTCCGCGCGGAGCGCGCAATCTGATGGGATCAAGAAATATATACAGAGCTGTCTGATTTCACTGCATGATCTATGGTCGAAGTTACAATCGAACCATCGTGGAAGAATGTGTTACAAGACGAGTTTGGTAAAGATTATTTCAAATCGCTCACCGAGTTCGTCAAAGGTGAGTATCGACACGCGATCGTTTTTCCTCCACCGAAGGATATTTTTCGTGCGTTCAACCTCTGCCCGTTCGACAAGGTGGAAGTCGTGATTCTCGGCCAGGACCCGTATCACAACCGAGAAGAGGCGAATGGGCTTTGCTTTGCAGTGGGCGAGGGCGTACGAATTCCTCCCTCGCTTCAAAATATATTTAAGGAGATCGAGGACGATCTGGGAAAGAAGCTCGTGCATCGAAGCGGCGATCTCGAGCGCTGGGCAAAGCAAGGAGTACTCCTTTTAAACGCGACTCTTACCGTTCGCGCACACGCAGCCGGTTCGCACCAAGGAAAGGGATGGGAGCAATTCACGGATGCGGTCATTCGAAAGCTCTCTGAAGAAAGAGAGAATCTCGTATTCATCCTGTGGGGCAACTACGCGAAGGCGAAAGGCGCGCATATTGATCGCACGAAACATTGTGTAATCGAATCCGCACACCCTTCTCCCCTTGCCGCACGCCGCTTCTTCGGTTCGAAACCATTCAGCAAAGCCAACCAATACCTCATCGAGCACGGAAAAACACCTGTCGATTGGCTTTAATATAGGGTTTACGAAACCCTATATTATTCCGGAAAACCTATATTTTGAGAAGCGGGTAGAAGTGCTCACGTTTCGGATGAGGGCCAATGATCGCGAGATTGAGGGATTCCGTTTTGAAGATGTCCTTCGCAACTCGCCGGACATCATCTGCGCTCACCCTCTCGATCTCTTCAAGAATTTCCTGAAGTGGTCGAACACGTCCGAGGTTGATGATGCTTGTCGCGGCGTGTTGGGCGATCTCGTCACTCGTTTCGAGCGCGAGCGTCATTATGCCCTTTATGTATGACTTTGCTTTTGTGAGCTCCTCCGCGGGTACCGCGGTGCGCCTGATTTTTTTCAACTCCATGAGGATGGTTTCGATCGTCTTCTCAAGTTTGGCATGCTCGACTCCTGCCTGGATTGCGAAATATCCGGTGTCGGGGTACCGCTCGATCCACGTGTGCACGGAATAGGCGAGCCCGCGCTTCTCGCGAACTTCGAGGAAAAGACGGCTCGACATGCCATCGCCGAGAAGCGTCGAAAGCACTGCAAGTGCAAATTCGTTCTTGTGCAGATATGGATACGCCGGAACGCCGAGTATAAAATGTGTCTGGTCGGTATTCTTCTCCTTTATTGCCACACGAGCTCCCTTTTGTTCTGGGGTAAACGAAATAAAATCGGGCGGATTGCCATGCGGACGCACGCCGAAATCTTTCTCAATCTTTGAAAGAATCTTTTTCTCGTCGAACGCTCCCGCGATACAGACGACCGTATTGATTGGCGTGTAGTTACGCTTCAAATATGCAGCAAAGGCTTTTCTGGTGAACTTTTTGATATTTTCTTTTGGTCCGAGAATCGTGCGTCCGAGCGGATGCTCTTTTCCGAAGATCAGCGCGTCGAAAACGTTGTCGACGGTGCGCATTGGCATATCTTCGTACATGTCGATCTCCTGTATGATCGCACCACGCTCTTTTGCAATTTCTCTTGCAGGCAGCTTGGAGTGGAGAAAGATGTCGCTGATGACATCGAGCGCGGTATCAAGAAATTCCTTTCGGACTTTTGCATAATATGCGGTTCGTTCTTTTGCGGTGAAGGCATTGTAGAGTGCTCCGACGCCGTCGAGCTCTTCGCTCACAGCTTTTGCACTCGGGCGCTTCTCTGTCCCTTTAAAGAACATGTGCTCAAGAAAGTGGGCGAGACCATTTTCCTGTTCATTTTCGTATCGCGATCCCGTGCCGGTCATCACAACTACGGTTGCAGTTTCATTTTCCGACATTGGGACCAGCAGTACTCGAAGTCCGTTCTTGAGCGTATGGAGATTGTATTTCATCGTGTTCGGCATAGTAACCGTTTGATGGGGCCAGGGCAAATGGAGTTAGCGAGGTATAAAAAGCGGTGGTAAACTTTCCGAATAATCATGAACGTCAGCGAAATTCGCACGAAATATTTAGAGTTTTTCAGAGCACACGGGCATGCGATCGTGCCATCGGCGCCGCTCGTGCCGCAAAACGACCCGACGACGCTTTTCACCGGCTCGGGTATGCAGCCGATTTTGCCGTATCTGTTGGGGGAGCCGCATCCGAAAGGCTCACGAATCGTAGACAGTCAAAAAGTCTTTCGCGCACAGGATATCGAAGAGGTGGGTGATAACCGTCACACGACTTTTTTTGAGATGCTCGGGAATTGGTCGTTCGGTGACTACTTCAAGAGGGATCAACTTACCTGGTGTTTCGAGTTCCTGACAAAAGAGATCGGCCTTGATCCAAGCAGACTCTATGTGACCGTGTTTATTGGCGACGAGGAAAACAGCGTGCCGCGTGATACCGAGTCGGCAGAAATATGGAAAGAACTTTTCAAATCAAAAGGGATTGAGGCACATGATGTCTCGATTGGATCAGAAGCGGATGGGTACGAGAAGGGAATGCAGAGTGGACGAATCTTTTACTACGACGCAAAGAAAAATTGGTGGAGCCGCGTCGGCGAGCCAGCCAACATGCCTCCTGGTGAGCCGGGCGGGCCAGATAGCGAAGTGTTCTACGACTTTGGTATTCCACACGATCCGAAATACGGCAACGAGTGCCATCCGAATTGCGACTGCGGCCGCTTCCTCGAGATCTGCAATTCGGTGTTCATGCAGTACATCAAGAAAGAAGACGGATCGTTCGCGCACCTTCCGAAAGCCAACGTAGATTTTGGCGGCGGGCTTGAGCGAATCGCCGCAGCCGCATGCGGTAATCCGGATGTATTCGCAACGGATGTCTTTGCCGACATGATTGCGCTGCTTGAGCACATGTCAGGCAAGAGCTATTCCGACTCCGCGTATACGCGATCATTCCGTATCGTCGCTGATCATATCCGTGCTGCAACGTTCATGCTGGGCGACGGCGTGAAGCCAGCAAATACTGATCGCGGTTATGTACTGAGGCGCGTCATTCGCCGCGCATCTCAACATGCACAAAAACTTGGACTCAGCGCGGATAACGCTAACGACAGCGCACTGGCGCTCTCCTCAATCATCGTGATCGAGAAATACAAACAGCAATACCCTGAACTCGCGACCGAACAGGCATACGAGAGCATTAAAGAAGAGATCTGGAAGGAGGAACTTCAATTTGCGCACACGCTGGGGCAAGGAATAAAAGAGTTCGAGCGGATCGCCACGGCGAATGTTTCAGGCGATGATGCGTATACACTTTTTACGACGTACGGATTTCCCTTCGAAATGACTCAGGAGCTTGCTTCCGAACGTGGAATGCGGGTTGATGAAAAGAGATTCCGTATGCTCATGGACAAACACCAAGAGCTGTCGCGTTCTGGCTCTGAGCAAAAATTCAAAGGCGGTCTTGCGGACGCATCTGCCGCTACCACTCGTCTGCACACTGCGCATCACCTTCTGTTGAAAGCCCTGCAGCAGGTTCTTGGCAATCACGTGAAGCAACGCGGGAGCAACATTACGCAAGAACGACTTCGCATCGACTTTTCTCACGGGCAAAAGATGACAAAAGAGCAACTCGCCAAAGTTGAAGATATCGTCAACCGGAAAATCAACGAAGAACTCCCCGTGATTCGCTCGACTCTCCCAAAGGAAGAGGCGGAGAAAATCGGCGCAGAACATGAATTTGGCGCCAAGTATCCCGACAGGGTCTCGGTGTACTCAATTGGACCACACGATGCAACTGAGGAAGATCCAAAATTTGCGCATGCACTCTCAATCGAATTTTGCGGCGGACCGCACGTCGAGAACACGCGAGAGATTGGTGAGGGCCGCACATTTAAAATACAAAAGGAAGAGGCGGTTGCTGCTGGGATACGTAGAATAAAGGCGATACTCACATAGAAATATTTCTGAGGAGGGTTTTCCTCATGCATTGATACATCGGTGCGAGTGAGAGCGTGGTCACGATATACTGGAAGCATGTTGGGTTTGAGTAATTCGCCACGAGCAGAACGTTCAATCGTAGTTGTGGATGTCGTCCCTGGGGGCGTTGGTGCGGCAATACTGTCGCTCACTCCGGATGGTAGCGCGCACATTATCGCATCGCATCGATCAATGGTGACGCTTGAAGTCGAGACTCCTGAGCACTCTATTGCCGCGCTCGGAGAGCGGATGGATGCTGTGCTCGGAGCACTTCGGAGTGCGCGGCCAACTTTGCCGATCTCGGAAGTCTACTGCGTCATCCACAGTCCGTGGGCCCGCTCGTCGATGGTGAGCTCAAAATCGGAATATACGGGTCCGACTGAGATCGATCAACATGCGATCACCGATACTGCGCGCGCAAGCATGAAGGATGCGCGGGGTATTGATCTCAAGAATCTTTTTGAAGCGCGTGCGGTGCGTATATGGCTGAACGGCTATCCCGTGCAAATGCCCGAAGGCAAACAAGCACAGACGCTTGAAATCGTCTCCCTCTTGAGTGATCTTGATCCTGAGTTGCGCTCATCGATCGAGGTGTCAGTTCATCACACGTTCGCAAACGCAAAGGTGGTTTTCCGATCAGCAATAAGAACTTTTCTCGACGCCCTTGCGCGTATACCGAGCGCCGACGGCTCGTACCTCGTCGTCGACATGGGTGTCGATGCGACGGAGATCGTGTCGGTGCGTGATTCCGCAATCGCGGGTACGCGCACTGTGTCAGAAGGTCTACGCACGATACTCGCACGCGTAGCTCCTGATCGGCCGGTGCAGGAGTCATTAAGCACGATTCGCATGCTCTTGCGCGACGCATGCGAGGGAGAGGCATGCAATCAAATCCGCGAAGCGATCGCGAAAGCCGAACCTGAACTCGTACGCATATTCGGAGAGGTGATTGGAGAGCTCGCGGCAGGAGAGCGTGTGGCCAACAAGCTCGTTCTTATCGCACACGAAGATCTCCAAGAATGGCTCGAACAATTTTTCACACGAATAGACTTTACACAATTTACCCTTACGACCTTGCCATTTGTCACCTACGCGATGAGTTCAGCTGACTCGCGTGTGTACGCGGCCGACGCTTCACATCTGGACACGGCACTTCATTTCGACGCAGCACTTGTCAACATCGATGCGCGAAGCGAGTGATCGGGAATGAGTGCGTGGTATACTTTAGAACTCGTTATGAGTAGAGCGAAATCAGTCGCTGAAAATCTCTAACATGGTGAAGGATTACTTTCAGGATATTATTCCGCCCCAAGGGCCTCGCAAGGTTCCGATTCGTGCGCAGCATGCGCCAACACCTTCGGATGATGAGCGAGTTGATGCGAGTAAGGAAATCGAGGACGAAGAAGCGCCGAAAGAGCGTTCAATTCGTAATATTGCGGCGCCTGCGCGCCGGGCGCGACTCGACGACATGCGCAGCGCTCCACAATACTCGATCGCACCACCGCGTCCTCCACATGGAAGCCGCAGGAAGTGGCTGTGGATCATTGCCAGCATATGCGTCGTCCTTGTCTCGATTCTTTTACTTGTAGCTTTGCGCTCAACTTCGGTAACGGTCATCCCGCGTTCGCACCCGATTCTATTTGATCAGTCGTCACAACTTATCGCGTATCCATCGATAAATGCTGCGACCGGTACGCTTTCATATCGAGTTGAACACTTCGAACTTGTCGATACTGAAGCAATCCCGAGTAGCGGCAGTGTCCATGCAGAGGAAAGGGCCTCCGTCACTTTAACTATATACAACGAATACTCAGTAAGTCCCGTCCGACTTGTGAAGACGACACGATTTGAGACACCAGGCGGTCTCGTATTCCGCGCGCCGGCCGATATTATAGTACCGGCTAAGACTGCAAAATCCCCCGGCAAGGTAGATGTAACGGTCATCGCTGACAAACCGGGCGCCGAATACAACGTTGAAGCTACACGTTTTACGCTGCCAGGTTTCAAAGGTAAGGCTGAATATACAAAAGTCTACGCCCAGTCAGCGAGCACCGCGACCGGAGGATTTTCGGGAGAAAGACCCGGGGTTGCCGAAAGCGATATGAATGCGGCGCTTGCGAAAATTCGCGGACGCCTTGAACAAAAAGCACGCGAAAGCGCAGCCGCATTGAACTCTGATTCGGCGATAACGTTTACTGACCTCACACAGATATCGTATCTACCAACCGAGACTTCAAGTGAAGCCGGTGGGGGAGCTCGCATACATGAGAAGGCATCGGTTCTCGTACCGGTGTTCTCGGCGAGCGAGTTTGCAAGTGCCGTTGCTCGATCTGTCGCGGCGGACACCGACGGCGCTTCCGTGCGATTCCTGCGCGGAGACGATCTTGAGGCACATCTTTCGAGCGCATCATCGACCCTCGGATCGCAACCGCTCCAATTTACCCTCACCGGGCACGGTCTCATCGTGTGGAATGTCGATAGCGGTGCGCTTGCCCAGGCGCTCGCCGGACGTGACCAAGGCGCCTTTCAGACCGTCGTGAATGGTTTTGCTTCTGTCCAATCGGCTCGAGCGCGGATTGAACCGTTCTGGTCGAGTACATTTCCAACGTCGGCCTCAGATATTAAAATCACTGTCAATGCCCCGAGCCTCTAGGTACTTGACCACAGGTCTAAAAAAAGTTACTATCGCCCAGCAGATATGGTTGACGCAGAGATGAAAGAGGGAGTCGTCGATGAGGCGCTCCCCAACACGCTCTTTCGCGTCAAACTGGAAAGTGGCGAGGTCGTTCTTGCGTACCTTGCTGGAAAAATGCGTCTGCATCGAATAAAAGTGCTCGTCGGTGATCGAGTGCAACTGCAGCTCGATCCGTACGGGGGCAGAGCTCGTATAACTCGTCGAGTGTAAGCAGAGAGAAGCAAAACGGAGCACTCCATTTGAGCTCTGGATGAAAATTACGCATACATGAAAGTAAAAGCATCAGTTAAAAAGATTTGTGTGCATTGCCGCACCGTAAAACGCCGTGGGCGCGTGTGGGTTATTTGCACAAATCCGCGACATAAACAACGACAAGGATAATTATGCGTATCGCAGGCATCACCATTCCAGAAGAAAAACGACTTGAAATCGGTCTGACTTCTATTTATGGGGTCGGACGCCCGCGTGCACAATCGACCTTAGAGGGTCTGGGTATCGACTTCGGGAAGCGTCCGAAAGACCTCACTACAAAAGAGGAAAACTCACTCCGGGAAATAATCGAGAAATTTGCAATTGAAGGCGAGCTTCGAAGACAGATCAGCTCGAATGTCCGACGCTTGAAGGATATCAAAGCGTACCGCGGTGTGCGCCACACCAAGAAGCTTCCGACCCGTGGGCAGCGTACGAAGACCAATTCTCGAACCATTCGCGGCAATGTAAGGAAGACGATGACGAGCGGACGACGCAAGCTGGAGAAGACATAATAGATATGGGAAAGAAACGAATCATTCGAAAATCGGGAGGCACGGTAGATGCGGGAATGAAATCTCGCTCGCTCGCTCGTGTTGCCAAGAGAAATATCGTCGAAGCGACACTCTATATTCATGCGACCTACAACAACACCAAGGTTCTTCTCGCCGACAAAGCGGGGAATGCGGTTGCCTGGTCATCGTCGGGAAGTCTCGGCTTTTCCGGAGCAAAGAAAGGGACGCCTTTTGCTGCGGCGAAAGTCGGAGAGCTCGTGGGGGATAAAGCAAACATCATCGGCATCAAGGAAGCCGACGTGGTCATTCGTGGAGTCGGTGCAGGTCGTGAATCTGCTCTCCGCGCTTTTGCAGGCAAGGGCATAGAAATCACTCGCATAGCCGACGATACACCAGTTCCCCACAATGGCCCGCGTGCACCGAAGCCGCGCAGGGTCTAACCAATACGTATATGTTGCCCGTAAGATCAAAGTACAAAATCGGAAAGCGTCTCGGCCCGAGCGTATTCGAGCAGCTGCAGACTCAGAAATTCGCTCTCTCTGAAGCCCGATCGAAAAAGATACGTGGACGCGGCGGTTCGGACTATGGTCGACAGCTGATCGAAAAACAGCGTGTGCGGTACACATACGGCATAACGGAAAGGCAGCTCTCCAATTATGCGGAAAAGGCGTTCGCAGAAGCAGACCCATCAAGCGAGCTTCACAGAGCTCTTGAGATGCGGGTGGATAGTGTGATGTATCGAGCGGGCATCGCCTCGACCCGGCGAGCCGCGCGTCAAATGGTCTCACATGGTCACATCACGATAAACGGACGCCGCACAACCATTCCCTCACTGCGAGTAAAAGTAGGTGACACGATCTCCATTCGCGAAGGAAGCCGAAAAAACATGCTCTTTGCTTCACTTGCTGAGGCGGAGGAGCGGCGCGCAGCACCGCGGTGGCTTTCTGTCGATTTCAACCTACTCAAGGTGGAAATAACAGGTGAGCCTGAGTTTAGCTCGGCGGAAACCGGCCTCGATTATCCGACGGTGTTTGAGTTTTATAGCAGATAGAGTATAATGCCCGGCGTTTTGTACTCTATTGCATCCTTTCGCGTTGCGTAGGTTTATTTTATCAAGTTTGGAACAGTCATAACTACCACCAGGTCCATCAATATGTCTGATTATCACATCGCTCTGCCATCAAAGCCCCGCGTTGTTTCTGAGTCCGAGCGCAGCGGCACGTATGAAATCGACGGTCTCTATCCGGGGTACGGATACACACTCGGAAACAGTCTCCGTCGCATCATCCTCTCATCGCTCCCCGGCGCTGCGGTCACGCACGTAAAGATTCCAGGCGTGTCCCATGAATTCTCAACAATCGAAGGCGTAAAAGAAGACGTCGTTACGATCCTCCTCAATATCCGGAAGATTCGCTTCAAGCTCTCTACCGACGAGCCACAGACAATTATGCTGAGTGCGAAGGGTCCCAAAACGGTCACGGCGGGCGACCTGAGCCTCCCCGGTCAGGTTGAGGTGCTCAATCCCGAGCAACACATCGCGGATGTAACCGGTAAAGCAACCGTGGATATCGAGATTCGGGCAGAGCGCGGTCTGGGGTACATCCCGAAAGAGGTTCATCAAAAGGAGCGTGTCGAAATCGGTACGATCGCACTCGATGCAATTTTCAGTCCGATACGCCGTGCGAATTACGAAGTTGAAAACATGCGTGTTGGCGACAGGACAGATTTCAATCGCTTGCGTATCTTGATCGAAACAGACGGTACGCTCGCTCCCCGTGAAGCACTTGAGCGCGCGATCACAACGATGATTCACCAGCTAAAAGCCGTCGTCGGGTTTAAAGAAGAAGAGGTTCAGGAAGCACCGCTTGCAGATATGTCAGATATCCGCATGGGAATGCCGGAAAAGTCGCAACCGATGGATGCGGAAGTTTTGAAGACGCGAATCACTGAACTTCATTTGCCGCAGCGCGTTGAGCTTGCGCTTGATAACGCGTCAATCCGCACTGTCGGCGGGCTTGTCCGCAAACGAGAGGATGACCTCCTTGCAATCGAAGGACTCGGCCAGAAGGGTCTCCAAGACATCAAGCGTGCCCTCTCAAATCTCGGTCTCACACTTCGATCGCAATAATTCTGTATACCTCCGCTCCGAACGAACTATTGTATGAGACATCATGTAAGCAAACGCACACTTGGACGTTCACGAAAACAGCGGGTTGGCCTCATGCGCGCACTCGCTCGCTCGCTCGTGTTGCAAGAGGGAATCACAACGACGATCGCAAAGGCAAAAGAGCTCCGTCCTTATGTCGAACGACTCGTTACGATTTCTAAAGAGAATACGCTCGCTTCGCGCCGGATCGTGATGCGACGTCTCTCGTCGAAGGATGCCGTGCGGAAGTTGCATGGTGTCATTGCGGACAGGTATGCGAAGAGAGCGGGCGGCTATACGAGAATCGTTCGCATGGGTCGCGTCGGTAAGCGTGTTGGTGAAATGGCGCGCATCGAATTTGTCAAATAACCGTATGGCGAAGACTTTTACTATCGACGCTGCGGGAAGGTCACTCGGACGAGTCGCGTCTGAGGCGGCAAAAGCGCTTATGGGTAAATCCTCAGCAGACTACACGCCGAACAAGCGATCCGAAGTGAGTGTCACTGTTACGAATGCTTCCAAAATGCATCGCCGCGAACGAAAGCGAATTCAGAAAATTTACACGACATACTCCGGGTATCCGGGTGGATTGAAACGCGAGTCGCTTGCGTCGCTCGATGCTCGCAAGCCGGGTGAGGCACTGCGCCGAGCCGTTTCGCGTATGCTTCCTCGAAATACGATGCATACCGCTCGCATGAAGAAGCTAACCGTCACTCTATAAAATATGGCAACAACTCGATACACCGAAGCAGTAGGACGCAGAAAAACCGCAACGGCGCGTGTGCGCCTGACTGCAGCAAAAAGCGCCTCTATCGTGGTGAACGGTAAAGACGCGGCGGAATACTTTCCGCTTCAACAGATGGTCAAAACGGCTTTTGCTCCAATGCAAACACTCGACGTCGCGTATGCTGTCTCGGCCAAAGTCTCGGGCGGTGGATTGAAAGCCCAGGCGGAGGCTGTTCGCCACGGAATCTCGCGCGCGATGACGGAGATCGTTCCCGAACAGCGCAAAGATTTGAAAGTGCGCGGATTTCTCAAACGTGATCCGCGTGCAAAAGAACGCAAGAAATTTGGTCTCAAGGGCGCGCGCCGCGCGCCGCAGTGGTCGAAACGTTAGTCGTTGTTTTTTCACGACGTTTTCAGTACGCTGGAAGATCGAGAGTTGTTCGCCTACCTCAGGCCGAAGTTCAACGAGCATGCCCGCGCACGTTGCGAGCTCCTTTTTTGCGTACAGCAATTATGCTATACTCGCTCCGCTATGCCGGAGCATGAAGACAAAAAAGCTCCGAAAGAGGAGCTCGAAGATGTCGATTTTGAACCCGAAGAGGAGCTCGGTTCGACTGTATCGTTGAAAGCAAAGATGCAGAAACTTCGAGAAGAACTTGAGAGTGTGCGGGGAGAGAGACAAGAGTATCTCGACGGATGGCAGAGGTGCAAAGCCGATTCTGTGAATCTGCGGAAGGATCTCGAATCGCGTGCGAAGCGCGAAGCAGAGCTCCTTCGCGAGGCGCTCGTGCACGACATTATTCCAGCGCTCGACAGCTTTGATATGGCAGCGAGTGCCGAGAGCTGGGCATCCGTTTCAGACGGTTGGCGAAGTGGCATGGAGCGAGTAAGAGACCAGCTCATCGAAGCCCTGCGACAGCACGGGATTGAGCGCTACGGACGGGCCGGAGATACATTCGATCATGCACTGCACGAGGCAGTTGAAGAGAGCAGCGACATGGGGGAAGGGCACGATATGATCGTTCGAGTGCTGCGGTCAGGATACCGAACAAAAGAAAGAGTGCTGCGTCCCGCGCAAGTTATTGTTGCCGGGTAGATTTGAAAAGAAATTAATAATGATGTATAAAATAATCTCTTAGCAACTTTGTATTCAAACTCTGTATGACAAAAATTCTAGGTATCGATCTGGGAACGACAAACTCGGCAATGGCGATCGTCAAGGGCGGTGAACCCGAAATCATTGAGAACGCCGAGGGGGCACGAACGACGCCTTCAGTTGTTGCGATATCGAAAACAGGGGAACGTCTCGTCGGACTCCTCGCGCGCCGTCAGGGTGTCACCAACCCCAAAAATACCGTCTACCAGATTAAACGATTCATAGGACATAGCTTCGATGAAGCAAACGTCGCAAAGGACCGCGCGGCTGTACCGTTCGAAACTCAAAAATCGGAAAACGGCGGTATAGAAGTGAAAATGGGAGACAAATGGTACCGCCCCGAGGAAATCTCGGCGATGATTCTGCAGAAGTTAAAACAGGACGCCGAAGCCCGATTAGGGGAAACTATAACTGAGGCAGTCATTACGGTACCTGCATACTTCAACGACGCGCAGAGGCAGGCCACGAAAGATGCAGGAAAAATCGCGGGCCTCGAGGTAAAGCGCATCATAAACGAACCAACCGCCGCTGCGCTCGCGTACGGCTTTAATAAGAAAAAGAATGAGAAAATCGCGGTTTTTGATTTTGGCGGGGGCACGTTCGACATATCAGTACTCGAAGTCGGCGACGACGTAATCGAGGTGCGCTCGACTGATGGCGACGCGCATCTCGGCGGAAAAGATATCGATCAGAAAATTATCGACTGGCTTGCCGCAGAATTCCAGAGAGAGAGCGGCATCGACGTTCGCAAGGATCCGCTTGCCCGTCAGCGTCTCGATGAAGCTGCAGAAAAGGCAAAAATTGAGCTCTCGACAGCCCTTGAAACGGAGATCAACATCCCATTCATCACTTCTACGGACGCGGGCCCGCAGCACCTCCTCATCAAGATATCTCGCGCAAAGCTCGAGGAGCTCTCGCGCGAGTTTGTCGATCGCGCGATGGCGATTACCAAACGGGCGATGGAAGCTTCGCCATTCAAGGTAGGAGACATCAACGAGATTGTGCTTGTCGGCGGGCAAACTCGCATGCCCGCAATGCAGAAGTCAGTTGAAGAATTCTTCGGTAAGAAACCGCATATGGGCGTGAACCCCGATGAAGTTGTCGCTATGGGAGCAGCGATCCAAGGTGGCATTTTGCAGGGGGATGTAAGGGACGTTCTTCTTCTCGATGTCATTCCGCTCTCACTCGGAATCGAAACCCTCGGCGGTGTCGCCACGAAGCTCATTGAACGAAACACAACGATCCCAACATCTCGCTCGCAGACGTTTTCTACCGCATCAGACAAGCAGCCGTCGGTGGAGATCCACGTCGTTCAGGGTGAGCGATCAATGGCCGCAGACAACAAGACGCTTGGACGATTCAACCTCGATGGTATTCCTCCGGCACCGCGTGGCATGCCACAAATCGAAGTCAGCTTTGATATCGATGCCAACGGCATTCTCTCCGTGAAGGCAAAAGACAAGACATCGGGCAAAGAACAGTCTATTCGAATCGAAGCGAGCTCCGGCCTTGCAGAAGCAGATATTGAGAAAATGCGCAAAGATGCGGAGATGAATGAAGCGACTGACAAACAAAAGAAAGAGCTCGTCGAGGCACAGAATATCGCCGATCAGGTGCTCTATGCTGCAGAGAAAGCGCTCAAGGAGCATGGCGACAAGGTGAACGAGGATGTAAGGAAAAACGTACGGGAGAAAATCGATACATTGAAAGTTGTTCGTGGTGGCGCCGACTCGGCGGCAATCAAATCGGGCACGGAAGCGCTCTCGAGTGCCATGGGCGCAATCGGACAAGCAATGCAGGGCGAGCAAAGTCAGCAGCCTCCGCAAGATCAAAAACCCCCAGAGAATCCCGAAAACAAATAATGCGGTAGGATGACCGCATGCAAACCCGAACGATAGGCGGCACTGAATACACTTTTGTCACGCGTCAACGGAATGGAAGTAGCGTATATCGGGCTAGTTCTCGCTATGTGCGTATTGGCCCCGCTCGGATGATACATACGCTCCTCGAGACGCATCGTCATTTAGAAAAACACGGCTTCCCGGTACCGCAAATCGTAACCGAAGGTGCAGAAAGAGAGGAAGCATACTTTATCGAGCGCTCGCTCGGAGAAAAACGTCTACTGGAGTTGTTCGAGAACGACACCCAAAAAAATGGAGCGGTATCGGAAAGTAATTTCTCTGCTTTCCTCAACGTCATTTCACACTTTCTTGCGGCACAAATACGTTCCGAGAAGCGCATCACTCACGCTACGACATTCGCAGATCTAGTTCAGCTCAACCAACTTCAGAGCGAGCTACCTCAGTACTCCGAAAGAATCGATCGGCTCTTCCGAGAACACGTACGTGCCGTGAGTGGATTTCCATTCGTTGTTACACATGGCGATTTAAACCCGGCAAACATGTATCCCACCGGTGTCATCGATTTTGAAGATGTCGCATCTGGACCGCTGGGCTATGACGCAGCATGCGCAATCACGATACAGGAATGGTTTCCGTCTTCACGCGAATATGAATATTTTGAACGTTATGTATTCAAACCAGATCAGATAAGCCGTTATTTCGCGCACTGCGATGAGATTCTTGGTAATGCTGGCTACAAGGGGTTCACGATCGCATATCCACATTTTGAGTTCTTTCGTGCCATATGGCTCGCTGCAGGGATGAGTAAATGGCTGAAACTACAAAAATACAGGCACGATCTGTTTATAGAAAAATATCTGAGTTAGCTTTTCTTTTTGTTCTATATCACTATAATGTCACTCTATGAAGGATTACTACCAGATACTAGGCGTCCAAAAGGGAGCAAGCGAAGACGAGATCAAGGGCGCATTTCGCAAACTCGCGCAAAAATACCACCCGGACAAAAAAGGGGGTGATGAAGCGAAATTCAAGGAGGTGAGTGAAGCCTATGCCGTGCTTTCCGACAAGAAGAAACGGGCCGAGTATGATACGTACGGCAGGACATTCGCTGGAGGCGGCCAGGGATTTGGGGGATTCGATTTCTCGAATTTCCAAGGATTCGAAGGATTTGGGCAGAACGGGCAACAGGTCGAATTTGATCTCGGTGACATATTTGGCGAATTTTTCGGTGGAGGTGCTCGTTCCCGCGCAGCACGAGGTCGCGATATCTCGATTGATATTGAATTATCGTTTCGCGAATCGATATTTGGCGCTGAGCGACGCGTGCTCATTTCGAAAATGACGATCTGCACGACGTGCAATGGAGCGGGCGCAAAACCCGGCACGAAGCTCGCCGCTTGTACGATCTGCAATGGCAAGGGAGAGATACGCGAGTCACGCAATACATTTTTCGGCAGCTTTACGTCCTCCCGCCAGTGTCCTCGATGCTTAGGACGCGGACAGATCCCAGAGACACCATGTGACACCTGCCATGGAGCCGGCATCACGAAACGCGAAGAAGAGATCCATATAGTTGTGCCTGCAGGTGTCTCTGACGGTGAAATGATTCGCATGCCAGGAAGAGGCGAAGCTGCACTCGGTGGATCTGCTGGTGACCTCTATGTGAAATTACATGTAAAACAGGACCGCGCATTTTCAAGAGAGGGTAATAATCTCGTCACCGGCTTACCAATCAAGCTCACTGATGCGCTTTTGGGTGCGACATATACGATTGCAACTCTCGATGGTGATCATACGATTGATATTCCCGCTGGAGTCACGCACGGAGAGGTATTGCGCGTTCGTAGCAAAGGCGTCCCGCATGGGAAGAGTAGGGGAGATCTGCTCGTTCGTGTTGACATTGAATTTCCCAAAAAACTCTCAGAAGATGCGCGTGATCTGGTAAATAAGCTGCGTAAAGAAGGATTGTAAACAGTTTGTAGAACGTAGCTCGCAGTCTGTAGTAAAATTCACAAGATGAATCTCGATGCTGTGACGAGCTTCTTCACGAGTGTTTCTGTCGATCTGATTGTGATCGTTGGATTCGTGCTGGTTTGCGCGATATATGCGGCGCGGATGGGAGTGAATCTGCCGATATCGATCGCGATCGGCCTTCCGCTTACACAATTCGCTTCGGCACTCATGATCGGAAGCGTCTTCGTCGGTACACTAAGCGATCCGACATCAGAAAGCGCACTGCAAACCGGACTTTTCATCGGTACGGCAGTCCTTTTGATCGGTTTGGTACATCGCATGACGAGCGCTTACGGTGATCTCAATCCCTCTTTCCCACTCGCGATTCTCACCGGGGTTGCGACTATGACCGTGGTAATAGATGTCTGGGTGGAAACACCTGCGCTCTCTGTTCTCTGGCAATTCGGACCATCAATACAGAGCATCTTTGCTGAGTCATATCGGCTCTGGTGGTTTCTTGGAGCCTACCTGGCTCTTGCCTTCGTCCGCTCCTAGCCTTATCCCCACAGAAGCTCTTGACACTGTGGAAAAGTGTATCCTCGTGCTAGATTTATAGATAGATAGGCTCTTTGAGCAAGAGCCGTCAACCAGGGAGATTAGTCATGACGGCAGGGCAAGCGGCTCCTCAGGGCCAGCAGCTTTTTCATACGGACAATGAGAACTACTTCGATTATGAGCGTCTCCGTAAGAAGGCGCGCGACGTCGTTGCGCGATCGTCGCTCATCAATCGCTGCAAGCAGGGCGACCTGCACGCGGCGACTGCGCTGCACCGAGGGTTCTACGCCTACGTAGCGGACTTCCAGGCCGCGATCGATCAGCGTGCCGGTTCGCACGGCCTGAAGCGTCAGCCTCTCTACGACAAGTTCACGCGCCGCGGCACGATGCAGATCATCGTCAACCAGGCGAGGACGCTGAAGCTCCTCCAGCAGAGCGAGCTTGACGCGATCTTCGATGCGGCGGAGCGTGAACTCATGCATATGCAGCAGGAAGAGCGGACCCACTGGCACCATTGGGTCCACGACGCCATGGCGCTCGGACTTTCTCGAGATGTTCTCGTGCAGTCCGAGATCGTGCCCGGCGTCGCCAGACTCATCGACGCGGCGCGTTCCGAGAATATGCTCGAATTCTTCGCCGGGTCGCTCGCCGCGACCGAGTTCATGGCGGAAGAGCTCGGAAACCAGCTGGCTTACAACCCGCATTACGGCAAGCTCTTCGTCGAGTGCCGTAGGCCCGAGCAGCGCGGAAAACCGTATTGGATGATCGTCCATATGGTTCCCCACGTGGACGGACCGTCCCACGCTGACATCGTATTGGATTTCGGCCGCGCCTACGACGAAAGCGGAGCGCCCGACGCGATCCACCTGCTCGTCGAAAGGGGACTCGAACTGTTCGGTGAAGCAGCCGATCAAGTCGAAACCCACTTCTCGCCGGTCGGCGGACGCCTGGCAGCTGAATAGACTCGATCGATCGTTCTTGCAGCGCGAACCGGCGGAATCTTCCGCCGGTTCATTCTTTTATGTTTTATACTGTTGAGACATGGATCTTCTCCACACGTTGATAATTTTCTTCGGTATTCTCAATCTTACATTCGGAGTCTTTTTGTATATCAATAGTAAGCAGAGTTTCGTGGTGAAGTTGTACGCATGGATAATTATTTTCGCTACGCTCTGGACACTTTCTACATTACTTACAAACCCAACCCTGTTGTCCGCACCATACTTTCGATATGCACTCTATGGACACTATATTTTCGGATATTTAGCGTACCTATCGTTTTTCTGGTTTGCATTGTTTTATCCTGAACCTTCTCGGCGATCCAAGCTGGTCGGCATCACAGTGACTGCGCTAACCAGTCTGTATTTGATCGCTATACCGATCACGGGTGTCCTCGTGCATCAGATCCAGCCGGGAGCAACACTGAGCGAAAGTATCCAATTCAATGTTCCTGGATACATAGCCTTTATTCTGATGCTCTCTGCCGTGTTCTTTGCAGGACTGCTCGTCTTGTTGCGGACTCGCAAGAGTTTTGTAGCAGGGGCATTGTACAAAGATCTCGACAGGTATCAAATCTACTTTGCAATTCTTGCCAATTTTATCGCTGGCACATTGGGGATTGTTTTTAATCTAATTTTTCCTCTCTACGGTAATTTCTCTTTCTTTTACATCAATCCGATTCTCGTGACGGGAGCACTTATCGTTGTCGGACTCTACAACATTCTCCGATACAATCTTTTCAATTCGCGCCTCATTCTCTCCGAGTTTTTTACGGGAGGCATCCTTATCCTCTCGCTTACGCGCCTTATCCTCTCAGAACCTGGCACGGCGAGGATTATTGATGGAATACTGCTTGTTGTTATGGGTGCCTTTGGCGCTTTTCTGATTCAGAGTATCTTGCGCGAGACTAAACAAAGAGAGCTTATCGAAAAGCAGGAAGAAGAGCTCCGTGTTGCAAATCAACAGCAGGAGAGCCTCCTGCATTTCATCAGCCACGAGATCAAGGGATATCTGACAAAAAATGAGGCGGCATTTGCCTCGATCATCGCGGGAGATTTTGGACAACCGCCTCCGGAAATCGACAAGATGGCCGATCTCGCGCTGAAAGACACGCGAAGCGGTGTCGCCACAGTTATGGATATTTTGGATGCCTCGAATCTGAAGCATGGCACGATAGAATTCAAAAAGACTCCGTTCAATCTTGTGAAAGCGGTCGATGAGGTCGTGGATGATCTCGCATCGGTCGCCGCACACAAAGGCTTGCAGCTCACGTTCACGAAACCAGTGACCGGACCGTGCATGATCGCGGGCGACGAGGAAAAGATCCGTCGGCATGTAATCCGCAACATCATCGACAATTCGATCAAATATACGCCGAGCGGATCAGTAAAAGTCGATTTAATTCGAGCAGAAAATATCGCACGGGTGATCGTATCGGATACCGGCGTCGGCATCACTTCCGAAGATATGGGGCGGCTTTTTACCGAAGGGGGACACGGCAAGGATTCGATCAAGGTCAACGTGCATTCGACTGGCTACGGCCTCTTTATCGCCAAACAAATCATCGCCGCCCACGGGGGCAAAATTTGGGCCGAATCCGATGGGGCAGGCACGGGCTCCCGATTCATCATGGAATTTCCGGTGCAGCCGTAAAGAGTCTCGACATGTTCGAGTGAATGTGGCATCGTAAGTCTCAGCCTGTTCTTGCCTCTGCAGGTGAACGTAATGAGTGTTCAGCGGACGGCCTGAAACCGATCCGCTGATGCGCCCTGAAAGCCCTCGTTACCTGGCCACTGACGGCCCCCTAGGCATATGGAGAGACTGCCATGACGGCCTCAACGTTTGACCAGCTGCCCATAGATGACGCGAAATTGGTCGAGCTCGACCAAGGAAAGAATATCCCGCCGGACACGCACGTCCGGCTCGAATGGTTCAAGCGCACCGGTCGTGATCCGGTCGAATATGCGCGGCAGCGAATTCTCGAGATCGATCGGCGCGGCGAGATGATGTGGGTCGGCGCCGCGTGCACATTGGTGGCGATGGTCTTTATGGGACTGCTCGTCGCGTTCGCAGGGCTGAGCAAAGTTTCTTTCTTCTCGCTCCTCGCCGTTGTGCTGATTGTCATTGTTACATGGATGTCCGCGATGCTGACTCATGTTTCGCCTCGCATCCTTTGGGGCGAGACTGCGTCGTTCGCGGATCATTTGAGCCAGCTCATGTTGCTCACGAGCGGGAGCATTGCGTATCTCCGCAACAAGAGCCTGGAGGAGCTGCAAGGGTTCGCTCGATATGCGCTGGAAGAGCTTGCGCTCAAGATTATCGAGATCGAGCACAAGCACAATCATGCGCCGTCTCAGGAGCTCTCCGCGAAGAAGGATCCGCTCACGAAGGAGATGAAGGACAAGCATCAGATGTTTGCCGCACTCGGTCTCGCCTACCCTGACTACAAGGTGTACTTCAATGCGGCGCAGTGCAAGTTCATGGAAACGCAGCGTGCGCAGCAGCCCGCCGCGGCCTGATCAAGCGACAGGCACTAGAATTCCCGCGCGGAGCGATCCGCGCGGTTCTTTTTATACCCCCGTTCCTTTGCTACAATCATGAACTATGCAGCGACTCTTCACCGGCTTGCAGCCATCGGGCGCACTTCATATTGGCAATTATTTTGCGGCACTCAAGCCCATGATCGAGCTTTCCCAAGAATTCCCCGACAGCATGCTCATGGTTGCCGACTATCATGCACTCACCTCGCTTAAAGACGCTGCGGAATTGCGAGCCAATATCATCGAAGTAGGACGCGATTTCCTTGCCGCGGGCGTGGATCCGCAAACTTCAATTATTTTTAAACAATCCGATGTACCTGATCATACCGAGCTTGCGTGGATTTTCCAGACCCTCGTGTCCGTACCGTTCCTCCAGCAAGCACATGCGTACAAAGACAAGGTAGCGAAAGGGTTGGAAGCGAATGCTGGGTTATTCGCGTATCCGATGCTCATGGCCGCGGATATTTTGCTTTACGACAGTGACATTGTGCCGGTCGGTGCGGATCAACGTCAGCATGTGGAATACGCGCGTGAGGCAGCGGCAAAATTCAATCACGCATACGGAGAAACGTTCAAGGAGCCGCGGGAACGAATTCTCGATGCGATCGCCACAGTGCCCGGCACGGATGGCAAGAAAATGAGCAAGAGCTACGGAAATACGATCCCGCTCTTCGGATCGAAGGACGAGATCGCAAAAGCAGTAATGAGCATCGTGACCGATTCATCGGGCGACAAACCAGAAAATGTCTATGCCATCCACAAACTTTTTCGTCACGGAGAATCGCTTGAAAATCTTTATGCGGAACACAAGGGGAGTTACAAAACACTGAAAGAAGCACTCATAGAAGATATCGATGCGCTCGTCGCTCCGATGCGTGCGCGCCACGAGGCGATCACTGACGAAGAAGTGAAGCTCATACTCGTAAAAGGGGGCGAACGGGCACGCGAACGGGCACAGACAAAAATGGCGGCCGTGCGCGAAGTGATCGGTGTTGCAATTTAAATATGCGTATGCAGCGAACATTTATTGGGGATCTTGGAAAAAAAATTGGAGAGAAGGTACTCATCAACGGGTGGGTTTCCGTGCGACGCGATCAGGGCAAAATGGTCTTCGTCGATGTACGCGACATGAGCGGAACCGTGCAGGGTGTGGTGCTGCCCCTATCCGCCGCAATAGGCGCGGCGAAAGAAGTCACTGTTGAATCCGCTGTCGCTCTCGAGGGAGTAGTGAACAAGCGACCTGAAAAGAATGTCGTGCAGCGGCAAAATGGCGATATCGAGCTCCAGATCGAATCAATCGAGATTATGAGTAAAGCGCAGGTCGCTCCGTTCGACATTGCGACAGAATTGCACCTCGACACGTATCTCGACCACCTACCACTCATGCTGCACACCGAACGCACGCGGAATATATTCAAGATGCAGTCGACAATTCTCGGGGCGTATCGCTCTTCACTTCGCAATCAGGGATTCACTGAATTCATGGCGCCCGCGCTCGTCGGCGCCGATGCCGAGGGCGGGGGAGCAGTCTTCAAGCTCGATTACTACAACGAATATAAAGCGTATCTCGCCGTCTCTCCGCAGTTCTACAAACAGATTATGGTCGGCGCATTCGAACGATCGTGCACGATCGCAAAAGTCTTCAGAGCTGAAAAGAGTGCAACCACACGCCACCTTTCCGAGATAACACAGATGGACTTTGAAATGGGCTTTATCGAAAACGAGCGCGAACCGATGCGCGTTCTCGAGCAGACAATACGCGATACGGTACGCGAGGTAGTGGGCGCGCATCAAGATATATTCGACTATTTCAAAACGGCGACACCGCTTATCCCCGCTGAAATCCCAATTCTTACGCTCCAAGAAGCGCAACAGATTCTTGGTGTGCCCGAGGAGTCCGATCTAGCCCCTGAAGATGAGCGCAACATTTGTGGATGGGCAAAAGAACACAAGCAGTCCGATTTTGTTTTCATTACTCGGTTTCCGACCGCAAAACGCGCATTCTATACATACGAAGATCCATCAGAAGCTCCGCTCTCTCGCGGTTTCGACCTCCTCTTCCGCGGCCTCGAAATCAACAGTGGTGCACAGCGCATCCACGACCATGACATGCTGGTAGCCCGTATCAAAGAACGCGGCATGGACCCTCAGAAATACGCGTACTACCTGCAGGCCTTCAAATACGGCATGCCGCCGCACGGGGGTTCGTCGACTGGGCTGGAACGCTTTACTGCACGCATGCTTGAGATTCAGAACGTAAAAGAGGCTACCGCGTTTCCGCGGGATATGACCCGTATCGATTCACGACTTGCCGAAGAGAATGATGCCGCATGAGTGAGAAGTTCGCGGTTACTACAGATACGTATCAGGGGCCACTCGAAGCGCTCTTAGATTTGATTGAATCGAGGAAGCTTTCTATCTCGGAGATCTCGCTCGCCGAAGTAACTGACGCATTCCTTGCGTACGTGGAAAAGTTACACGAACTGCCGCTCGGCGAAACTGCACAATTCATTCTCGTTGCCTCGACACTCCTCCTCATTAAGTCTCGCGCACTACTCCCCGACATGTCGCTCTCCGATGAGGAACGCGAGTCTGTCGAAGAGCTCGAGCGACGCCTTGCGCGACTTAAACTCATTCGACAAGCGAGCAGGTTGCTCCGCAAAGAGTGGGGAAAGGCACCGTACCTTTTCGCGCGTCGCACCCCCGCACGATCTCCCGTGTTTAGTCCGGCTGAAACGGCCCTCTCCACGCTGAGAGATGCGATGCACAAACTGATCGCCATATTGCCCAAACCGGAAAGCATGATTGAAGCCGCGGTTGCACCAATACTTGCGCTTGAAGACGTAATCCTGAATTTAAAGCAGCGCCTCACCAGTGCATTCAGGGCAAAGTTCAGTGAACTCACCAAGTCTCGCGACAAGCATGAGCGGATAGTCTACTTTCTTGCAATGCTCGAGCTCGTCCGATCCGGCTCGGCGAGTGCCACGCAGGAGAGACTTTTTGAGGACATAACGATCGAGGTCGAGAACGTCGGCCGCCCGCAATACGGGGTATAAAATACAGCCATGATTGAATCTCTCGATCTTGCCGCACGTTTGGAAGCACTGCTTTTCAGTGAGGGTGGTGGGCCCATGCAGAAAAAGAAGCTTGCCCAACTGCTTGATTGCAAGGAATCTGAACTTGCGGATGCGATTCATACGCTTTCCGATCGCAGAAAAGATTCTGGGATTGCGCTCATTGAAGCCGATCTCGAGATCGCGCTTGCAATAGCGCCGAGCGCGACTGAAACGATTCGTATTGCGCATGAACGCGAAATCGGGCGCGAAATCGGCGATGCTGGATTGGAAGTGCTTGCGATCATTCTCTATCGGGGTCCATCGACGCGAACCCAGATCGATTACATTCGTGGCGTAAACACCTCATCGACAATACGGACTCTCACTGCCCGTGGCCTCATTGAGCGCATCGTAAATCCTGAAGACGCTCGTGAATACCTCTATCGACCTACGACGGAATTGCTAGCGCACCTTGGAGCGACAGAGGCGCGGAATCTGCCCGATCATGCTAAGATAGCGAGCGAATTGGCCGCTTTCGAAGCTTCGAAAGGGCCATTTAACGAAGATGCCGACGGAGTCTCAGAACCCGAATAACGCAGCTCCAACGCGCATGCCCGCGCTTTTTTATATTGTTGTCTGTATTTCCCTCTGTGGTCTTGTATCTTTTTTCGCAGTCTTTACGTACCTTGACCATCGCGCTCTCGCTGAAGAGACGCAGCTTGCTGCTGCGGCGCATACCGATCCCTTTGCCAGCCTCGTGATCGAGGCGCAAGCGGCATTCGTGGTTGACCTCAAATCGGGCAGAGTTTTGTATCAGAAAAATCCTGATGTTCAACTACCTCTTGCATCCATTACCAAGGTCCCGCTCGCGCTCGTCGTAGCCGGAGAGCTCACCACTGATTCAATCGTTACGATTCCATTTGACACCGCACCAGCCGGTTCTCGTGAGCGACTCGCGCGAGGAGAGAAGTGGCGAGTCGGAGACATTATCACATTTACGCTCGTTTCATCATCGAATGACGGTGCGAAGATCCTTGCGTATGCGGCAAATGCAGCCGTACGAAATCATAGTCCCGAAGCTCCGAAAGGCGAACATGGCGACGAAGCGACGATCTGGCAAATGAATAATCTTGCAAGAAAATTGGGCCTTACCGAAACGTACTTTTTAAACTCGAGTGGGCTCGACATAAGCACGACGCAATCGGGAGCATATGGGAGCGCGCGCGATGTTGCACACATCTTCGCATATGCGGCTTCGAGTTCTCCCGATTTATTCAGCGGCACAACAAGAGACGGACTCCTGCTCTCCGACGAAAATGGTCACACGACGCGGGCTTCCAATACAAACGAAGCGCTCGGAGAAATCCCGGGGCTCATTATGGGCAAGACGGGTTTTACGGATCTCGCGGGTGGAAATTTGGCAGTTGTGTTCGATGTCGGCCTCGCACGACCGGTCGTTGCAGTTGTGCTTGGTTCCGGGTACGAGGGGCGTTTCAGCGATATGGAAAAGATCGTATCGAGAACACGCGAAGCAATCGCTCAGGAATGACGTATGGATTCAATGCTTTCAGATATCATTCGTATCCTGTTGCCAGCGACGGGTGCTTTTATGATCGGGATGGCTCTCACACCGATTCTCACGCATTACCTGTATGCATACAAAGCGTGGAAAAAGCGGGCTGGTAAAGAAGCGTGGGACGGATCAGCAGCACACGAGTTCAATCGATTGCATGAAGCGCACGAAGTTCGCGCACCGCGCATGGGCGGTATCGTCGTGTGGGCATCGGTCGCAATTACGATACTCGGTGCCTCGCTCATCGCACATCTCTACCCGAGCGCAGCCCTCCTGCGCCTCGATTTCCTGAGCCGTAATCAGACGTGGGTTCCGTTTGCAACACTCATTCTCGGATCTCTGGTTGGACTCATCGACGATCTCCTGGTGATCCGTCCGGGAGGGGAGGGTCTCGCGCTGCGCTATCGGCTCCTCATCGTCGTTGTGCTTGCATCCTACATCGGGTGGTGGTTCTGGGCCAAACTTGACGTGAGCACAGTCAACATTCCGTTTGCCGACCCGGTCTACCTGGGAGTCCTCATTATCCCGCTCTTTGTGCTTGTCTCTCTAGCACTCTACGCCTCGGGTGTCATCGACGGGATTGACGGACTTTCAGGTGGAGTATTTGCATCTATATTCGCCTCATACACGATGATCGCTTTTGCGCAAGATCAATTGAATTTGGCTGCCTTTTCTGCCGCGATCGTTGGCGGCCTCCTCGCTTTTCTGTGGTTCAACATTCCACCCGCACGATTCTATATGTCTGACACCGGCACGATGGGACTTACGCTGACCCTCGCGGTCATTGCGTTTATGACGGACCAGCTCGGCGGCGGCGTCGGTATTTTTGTGCTTCCGCTCATCGGCATGCTCCTCGTCCTCACCGTGGCATCCGACGTTCTACAGATCCTGTGGCGTATATTCTTTGGTCGGAAACTATTCCGCATCGCGCCACTCCACCACCACTTTGAAGCGCTCGGCTGGCCGGGATATAAGGTCGTTATGCGGTACTGGGTCCTCTCAATCGTATGTGCATCTGCGGGTGTCATCGTTGCGCTCGCAGCAATCTCCCGTCTATAGATTCATCGATTGAATGCTAGGATGCATAGAATGAGGCACGCTCGCTTTGATAAGCAGCTCGTCATTCTTCTCGTCACGCTCGTTGGTGGAGGTGCAATGATTTTTGCTTCTGCTGCATTCGGACTCGTTGGTCGTGGTGCGACGCACATCTCATCCGTTGTTTTCAATCATATGGTGCTCGGCGTCGGGCTCGGAGTGGTTGCGCTCATAGCCACCACTGCCATCGATTACCGAATCTGGCGTACGTACGCTCCGTATCTTTTCGGAGCAGCTCTCCTCATTACCGTCGCAGTATTCCTGCCACAAATCGGCTTCGAGCATGGCGGTGGCCGGCGGTGGCTCTCAATTCTTGGCTTTACATTTCAGCCATCTGAAACACTGAAAATTGGCACGGTCCTACTCGCCGCAGCCTACTTCGCGAGCATAAAGCACGGAGCCGCCCAATTCCAAGCAGGGCTTGTCGGATTTATCCTTATCATTGCACTTCCAGCGATAGTGCTCTTCTTGCAGCCAGACATCGGAACCCTCGGCGTGATCGGCATTTCGGTTTTTGCGGTTTATGCAGCAGCTGGCGCTCGAATGCGTGATGTCGCGATCGTGATTCTCCTCGGTCTAATCGCCGTTGGATTCCTCGCAGCAACACAGCCCTATGTGCGCGATCGGGTGACGACATTCCTCGATCCCTCGCAAGGTGAACAGCGCGAGTCCTACCAGATTCGCCAATCTCTCATCGCGATCGGCTCCGGAGGATTTGCAGGGCGCGGTTTCGGACAAGGGATTCAGAAGTTTACATACCTTCCTGAGCCGATGGGGGATTCAATTTACGCGGTCGCAGGCGAGGAGCTCGGCTTTATCGGTGCGGCGACGATTGTCGCTCTCTTTACCGCTTTCGCACTTCGCGGGCTTGCGATCGCATCTCGAGCGCCAGATCTTTTTGGCTCGCTGCTCGCTGTTGGAATTTCCGTCTACCTCGGTGCCGAGGCGCTCATCAACATCGCGGCGATGCTCGGCCTCATGCCGCTCACGGGCATCCCGCTCACATTCATAAGCCAAGGTGGCTCCGCCATGCTCGTATCGTTGGGCTCTGCCGGAATTCTGCTCAACATTTCTCGTCACAGACGCGCAAGGTGAAGGCAGCCTCGCGCATGAGTAAGAACGGTGCGCGAATAAGACCCATAGCCTATAAGCTGTGGGCTCTGTTTTTTGGGGGCAAAAAACAGGGTAAAATACTCGGATGCGTATCGTGCTCACGGGTGGAGGAAGCGGTGGACATTTCTATCCGCTCATCGCGGTCGCTGAAGCGATCGAAGATATTTGCCGTGAGCGTACGTTAATAGAGCCAGAACTCGTCTACGTCGGCCCAGAGCCATTTGACGCCGCGGCACTCCTCGAGCATGACATCATCTACCGCGCCTCTCCCGCAGGTCGCGTCCGCAGGTATGCGAGTATTTTCAATGTATTCGATCTCTTTAAAACGTTTTTGGGCACAATACGGAGCCTTTTTCAGCTCTATGGACTTTATCCGGATGTAATCTTCTCTACGGGTGGATTTGCAGCCTTTCCAACGCTTTATGCGGCACGTCTTCTTAGAATTCCGGTGGTGACCTACGACGCGGATGCAACCCCAGGGCGAGTAACCCTCTGGTCGGCGAAATTCGCGCGATGGATCGGGGTCGCACATCCGGAAGCCGCAGCACAATTTCCCGAACGTGTCCGCCATAAGATCGCACGTATCGGACACCCGATTCGCAAGGAAATAGAAGCGCCTGCAAAAGAAGGCGGTCATGAATTTCTTAAACTCGATCCTTCAGTGCCGACAATATTCATCATGGGAGGTTCCCAGGGCGCCCGTGCTATCAATGAAGCTGTTCTCGACTCGCTTCCCGATTTGGTGACAAGATACAATGTCGTGCATCAGGCCGGTACCGTAAATCTCGAAGAAGTTTCCGGCATCGCAAAAGTAGTGCTCAAAGATTCTCGATTTTCCGAGCATTATCGAGCATTCGGACTTTTAAATACACTTGCACTGCGCATGGCCGCTGGTATTTCCAGCCTCATCATTGCAAGGGCGGGGAGTGGTACTATTTTCGAAATAGCGTCGTGGGGACTGCCGAGCATCCTCGTACCGATTCCGGAAGATGTCTCGCATGATCAAACCGAAAATGCGTTTTCTTTTGCACGCGCAGGGGCAGCAGTAGTGATCGAGCAGCGCAATCTTACTCCGCATGTGCTTGTCGCCGAAATTGATCGTCTGATTGGTGATGCGGCACTCAGAGCAAAAATGTCTGCTGCGGCTCGCGAATTTGCCCGCCCACAGGCTGCGCAGAAAATCGCTCGCTTACTCGTCGAAACCGCGCTCGAGCACGAGCCTCTATGATATGAGCACAGTTATCACCCGCTTCCCGCCGTCACCCACTGGCCTCTTCCACATCGGAAGTGCGCGAACCGCTCTTTTCAACTATTTGTTTGCCGCTCATCAGAAGGGTGTCATGCATTTTCGGTTCGAGGACACTGATCGCGAGCGAATCAAGAAGGAATATGAAAATGACATTCTCGATGGTCTCGCATGGCTCGGCATCCCAATTGGGGATTCCGAGATCGTGCGCCAATCAGAGCGAGGAGACATCTACCGGAAACACATCAAAAGTCTCCTCGAAAAAGGTCATGCGTACGAGGCAGAGGAAGGGAAGGACGATCCCTCTCAGAAGGTCATTCGCTTCAAGAACCCGAATGCTTCCATCACGTTCAAGGATCACGTGCGCGGCGATGTCACATTCGACACGAGTGAGCTGAAGGATTTCGTTATCGGCCGCAGTATCGATGAGCCCCTCTACCACCTGGCCGTCGTGATCGATGATCACGAAATGGGCGTGACGCACGTGATCCGTGGCGAAGATCACATATCCAATACCCCACGCCAAATCCTCATTCTTGAAGCACTCGGGTTTACCCGTCCGGAGTACGCACACATTCCGCTCATTCTCGCCCCCGATCGCACGAAACTTTCAAAACGTCATGGCGCGACGTCACTTGCTGAATACCGTGCGATGGGATTCTTGCCGAGCGCAATCGTCAATTATCTCGCACTGCTCGGATGGAATCCTGGCAACGACCGAGAGCTCTACACACTTGAAGAATTGATCAGAGAGTTTAGCATCGAGAAAGTTCACAAAGGAGGTGCAATTTTCGATCTCGAAAAGCTCAAGTGGTTCAATCGTGCGCATATGGATCGTATGTCGCAATCGACTTTTACCGATTACATTCTTCCGGAACTTGACAGGGCTCTCAAACAACGAGGAATCGAAATCGATACTTCAATTTTCGAGAAGCTGCTGCCTATTATTCGCGAGCGCATTGCAACGATCAATGATCTCCGAGAACTCATCGAGGCAGGTGAGTTCGATTACTATTTCAAGCTCCCGCAGCTCGATCCCAGGAAGATTCCCCAAAAAGCCACAAGCTCCGAGGAAGCGCGCGAGCACTTGGGCCGCGTTCATGAATTACTAGCCACTCTCGAAATGAAAGAGTATGCCGATCACGCACGTCTAAAGAATGTGATCTGGCCATACGCATCAGAAAAAGGCCGCGGCAGTGTGCTGTGGCCTCTTAGGTACGCCCTCTCTGGCAAGGAAAAGTCACCCGATCCCTTTGTAATTCTTTCGGTGCTTGGCAAGGAAGAATCGCTCAGCAGGATCAAGACGGCACAAAGCAAGCTCAGCGCATGAACTCTCGACGACTCTTTATCATCGCGCTTGCGTGCCTCTTGGGTGCATTTCCTTTTGTGTCCGGCGCACAATCCGCCGAAGCAATTCAGAGCGAAATTGACGAGCACAACAAACAAATTACTCTTCTGAATAAGGAAATCGCGCAGTACGAGACACAGCTCAACGAGACAACCAAGCAGAAGAGTACGTTGCAAAATAAAATCAGCCAGCTGGATCTCCAGCGTAAAAAGATTACTGCGTCGATCAATGTCACAAAAAACAAAATCCGCTCGACTGAACTGCAGATTCAGCAGCTTTCAAAAGGAATCGCGCAAAAACAGACCTCGATCGAGGGCAACCGCGCGGCGCTCGGCGAAACTCTGAGAAAACTTCGTGAGACAGAGGGGGGATCGCTGGTGAACGCGATCCTTGCATCTGAAAACATGTCGAATGCGTGGGAAGATGTCAATCAAATGGGATCGCTTCAAGACGCAGTGCACGATGATATTGGACGACTCGCAACTGAGAAGCAGTCGCTCTCGCAAACGAAAGCGACCGCGGAAGATAAGCGTGCGGAGCTTCTCAAACAGCAAAAGACGCTGAGCGTCCAGCAAGGATCGCTCGACGCTACGCGGAAAGCACAGAATGACCTCCTGGCACAAACCAAATCACAGGAATCAACCTACCAGCAGATCCTTGCACAAAAACGCGCTCAGGAACAGAGCTTTGAACAGGCGCTCCAAAATCTACAATCAAAATTACAGTTTACCGTGAGCCCCGATCAAATTCCAGCGGCGGGAAGAGGCATCTTGCGCTATCCGCTCGACAACGTCCGCATCACGCAGTATTTCGGTAATACGCCCTTCGCAATGTCGGGTGCGTACAACGGTAAAGGCCACAACGGTGTCGACTTTGCGGCATCTATTGGTACACCGGTGAAAGTGGCGCTGAGCGGCACTATCCTCGGGAGCGGGAACACCGATTCTGTGCGAGGATGCTATTCTTTCGGCAAATGGGTGATGGTGAAGCATAGCAATGGTCTGAATACGATGTATGCCCACCTCACACAGATCAATGTGACGGCAGGGGAGGCCGTTGCAACTGGACAGGTTCTCGGCTTTAGCGGGGAAACCGGCTACGCGACGGGACCGCACTTGCACTTCGGAGTGTATGTCTCCGCAGCAACACAGATAATGCGACTCGGTGATGCGACCAAACAATCGACCGCGTGCTCGGGTGCCACTATGCCGATCGTGCCTATATCGGGCTATCTCAACCCGATGAGTTATTTCTAAATGGTGAGCATGATGTCGAGTCACTAACGCCTCTTCCTACGTTCACCCGCACCTGTACGAGGCGCTCTCGGGGACCACTCAGTGATTTCGCTCGCACGCAATTCTATGCCCGATGCTTTGCGTATGAGTTGCAGATTTTTCTTTGGCGCGATAGGGAAGTGTTTGCTCGAATCGAGCTTCTCGACCATCCATTCGAGATCCGCTTCAGCTGTCACCCATTTCTCGGGCGCAAAGCGTCTCAGATCAAAGGGCGCGGAGAAAGCTAGGAGAGTCCTTTTGCCGCTCACGTGAATGTATTCGTGAAAATACGAAGTGGCGAGTTCGCGCACCGAGAGGTACACGGGATCACGGTGCCGAAGAATGGCGTGATTAGTCTTACTGATCGCTCCCCAGCGTCCCTCCTGGATATACAGAGCAACGACGTGGTCTTCGTCTTCAGGTGTCGTCTGTAAATCTAAGAGCAGGGGCTTTTCGCCGTGATACGCAAGTACCGCTGCCGCAAACAAAGCACCTTCCATGCAGTGCGCCGTTTTATCCTGCATTACACGTCGCGGCGACATATACGTCTCACCGCTGAGCTCAAAATTGATCGGAAGGGTATCAAGGTAATTCTGGATTTTTTGTGGACTATTGAGCGTCCGAAAAAGTCTTTGTTCGTGAGGTGAGAGCAAATCGCGAATTTTGTGACTGTATAGCATAGTATGTAAAAAAGACCCGAGAGGTCCCGATCCAGTAAGCGTCGGGGCGGGACCTCTACGGGCAAGTTCCGAGATTCACCTTCGCCAAGGGCGTCACGCCCTTGCGATGTCGGAACTGGGACCCCTTCATTTGTCCAAAGCCACCTAGGCAGAATGCTTTCGGCGTTTGGAATCCATCTCAGTATATCAAAAAAGAACCGCGGAGGCTGTAGTGACCAGGTGGTGGCCGTCTACGGGTCCGCGGCGGGGAATTGAAGAACCCCAAGGTGCTCGAGGAGACTCCCGGAAGAAAGGAATCAAGACCGGGAGCTCCTGTCTTTTGATTGTATATTATTTGAGCCGCGCTCGAGATAGTGTTCTACATGATGTCGTAAAACACATATTGTGCGACATAGGCTATTGTGAAGAAAGCCGCATTACACCACGTCTATGTCTAGACTCTATCTCTACGAAGTCTACAGTGATTGCGTGACGGCACAGTCGCCGTTGCGGCCCCGCTCCGCGTCTGCCCCTCTGGGAAGGTGACGCTGCAAGATGCGGAGTGGGGTCCCTTCTCTCCCCTGCGAGGGGACCCGTTTTTTTGAGAGACTGGATCACCACTCACCTTTCTCTTCGCGCACTCCATTGCGGTACGCTTCGATACGACGGCGATTTGCTGGAGAAATTTCTTCTGGCAAATTATCGATATCAAACCAGCTGCGCGCCATGATTTCGAAATTGGGGGTGAGTGCGAGTGAGCCGTCAAAATCGCCCGTGTAATAGACCGAGACCTTGTCTCTCTTCCCCATTGAACCAGTATATGTGCCGATCATCCCCGCGATCGATTTAATTGTAAATCCGGTTTCCTCTCGCGCTTCTCGAATCGCAGTTTCCTCCGGGGTCTCATTTTTTCCTACACCCCCGCCCGGAAGCGTCCACACCCATGGAGCATACCAATGGCTCACAAGTATGACGCGTCGATCGTCGACAATGATGATTCGCGCTCCCTGTGTCCCCTTCTCGCCGCGCAGGAGAGCGAGCCAATAGCGGCCCACGTGCGCATAGTCGATGATAAACATCGAGATGTATGCACCTATTCGTCGGAGCAGCCACATAAATACTCGTTAGCGAGTTACAGTTTTTATTGATTCTTTCTCGCTCAAGCCTTTTTGGTAAATCTCGTCCCAAAATGCATCGCCCATTTCTCCATTGCTCCAGAGGCGATAATCTGCTTTTACTGCGTTGTATTTCGCAAGAAGAACCTCTTTTACGAGTGGATCTCTTTCTGAGCGGATCTTCTCGCGGAATGCAACATGTAGGCGCGGCATGAACATGTATTCCGCACATACGGCTTCATCCTCGCCCGAAGACAAACGAGCGTAATAATCTAGAAAAGCGACATGCGATGTATTCACTGATGCTTGGGGAGATTTCTGCACACCGAAGTCCTCTAAGACGTTTACATATGGTGTCTTTGTGAGTTTCGCGTGCATTGCGATCCATCGACGCTGCTGATGCAACCTGCCTCCACCGGCTATAAACATGTGATTCAGCTCATGGTGAATTGATTGTCGTTGGTAATTTCTGTCTTCAGTAGCATCGAGGCCTATTCTTTCCGCTTTTCCAAAAAGATTGCCCCCACTGTGGAATGCAACACCAGCGGCGCGCGTAAGTCCCGTGAAAGATGCCTTCTTTAGGTTTAAAACCTGAACTACGCGTATTTCAAGAGGCCGCCCGTTCATCATCACGTTCTTAATCATTCGAGCCGGATACCTCTGTATCTCCTCAACAATCAGACGAACTGTCTGTTTGTAATTGTCGAGGGCTACCTTTTCTCCAAGAATCTCAGCTGTGTTCGGGTCCTTGTCGGCACCCATAACGAGGTGGATGTTGTACGTCTCGCGTAGGTATGCTTTCGCTTCTTTTACGACCTGATCGTAGTCATACTGATCCGATTCCCTACTCTGCGCAACGAATCCCGCGAGAGCTTTATATTTACCGAGCGGATCGAGCGCATCGACGGCTACAGCTGCGGCACCGGCACCGAGCCCGCGAAGGAATTTCCTGCGAGACATGTCGGGTCCCCTCTCCCCTTTATTGGTTTTCGGGCCTTCTTGCATGGGTTATTTCTTCCACGGAATATCGAACTCTTCGAATTCCGGGAGCAGTTTGCGGCTATACAGGAGGCGCGCAATTACCTCCGCATGCGAGAGTGCGCCGGTGATCGCATTGTGCGGCGTCGGTTCTTCTGGAATTCCGCAGTAATTGAGGACCGCATCGAGATCGAGTGCCGATCTTTGATGCTTGACCGGTGGTTGCAATCCATGTTCGACCATGTGCATGTAGCAGAGCGTATGCGTGTCGATCGTGCGGTAGGCAAAGGGCCAGTCGGTATGCCCTGCCCTCTCGGCCGCAGCCTTCAGAAAATCGCGATCGAAAGAGACATTTTGACCCGCGAGCGTGCGTTCCTCGACACCTTCGCTCCACCGCAAGAATTCGTGTGTGAGATCCGCCTCGCTTGGCTTCTTGGGATCCGTGATCTGCGCTTTCGTAAATCCGTTCACTTGTAGAGCCTCGTCCATGATGTGCGCCCCATCCCACACACGACATTCCATGTAGAAGCGATTCTTTGGATGCGCGATGTCGAGAGCTCCAAGACTCACGATCGAGTGCTTGTGCGCCTCTGTCCCGGAAGCCTCGACGTCTAAAACAATCATGGTTGCTATTCTGTCACAGCTACAGGCTACTGGCTACCAGATCCAGGCTGGATCATTCCTTTGCAATTTTTCGCCGGGTGATACCCTGCACGCTTCGCGGCTTCTTCGCTCTCGAACCAACGCTCGTTTTGAGGTGAAATCTTCTGTGCCCCCGTGCACCATGGGTAATAGTAGACATCTCCAGTCCGAGCTGCGACGAGGAGGCCTCCGAGCGCCATCTGCGCAGCCGCGACATTCGCCTGTCGGACCTGCACAAGCGGTTTCCCTTGTATTTGTGCAGAGAGACGACCGAGCCCGAAAGATGCAAGCACCGAAGCAAGCACGATTGCGGCAAGACCCCACTCGCTCAGTGTCAGGTCGACTCCTGCCTTGATTTTGAGCCAGTATTCCTGTATATTCCTCATGTCTTCTAGTGGCTATTTCTTAGTTACTAGTGGCTAGATTATGGCACATACAAAAGCGGGTGGATCAGCAAAAAACCTGAGAGATTCAAATCCGAAGTATCTCGGGGTCAAACGAGCGGACGGCCAGAAAGTTGCTACTGGCGAAATTCTCGTGCGACAACGCGGCACACCGATCATGGCTGGAAAAAATGTTGGTACGGGCAAAGATCATACGCTTTTTGCACGCATCGAAGGTATCGTACGTTTCCGCGCCAAGCGCAAGACCAACTACGATGGCCGTACTGTCACACGTCGAGTGGTCGACGTGCTTTAAGTCTCGCTCCCCTTCACGTCCACGACGCATCGCGCAGTGATCGTATTGTGTTGAATTTCAACATCCCATTTGCCTATCGACTTGATGGGTGCATTTAGAATCAGTGCGTCTTGCGGAATTTCAACGCCGAGCTGTTCGCGTATTGCAATCTCAATGATTTCAGGCGTGAGCTGCTGGTAGAGGCTGCCATGGCTGTTTGTCTTCGCCGTTATCCTGATGTGCTTGCCATGTATTTTCGCGGCGCTCGCTTCCCATTCTTTTTGCATTCTTGCCACTTCTGTGGCTACCGCATTTTTGCGCGCAGTAAGCTCCTTCACTTTCTCGGGTGTGGCTTGTACCGCGAATCCTCGAGGAATGAGAAAATTGAGCGCGTGTCCATCGGACACCTCCTTCAGAGTATCGCGCTGTCCTACACCCCCCACATCTTTAAGGAGTATTACTTTCATTGGCTCTTTCTACACTGGAAGAGGGCGAGCCGCAACTGGATAGCTGGCTACATTCCTTTCAATATCTCGACTGCCTTTTCCATTTGAGGGTCTTTCCCCTCTTCCACATCTTTGTCCGACCGAACGACTTCTACATCCGGCTGAATGCCGGAGAGTGGAATTTGGGCTCCATCGGGTCCGAGCCATCGCGCGACAGTAATCTTGAGCGCGGTGTTCTCGGTAATGTCGACGAGTTCTTGCACAGATCCTTTTCCAAATGTGTTCTCGCCGACAAGCTTCGCCTCTCCATAGTAGTGCAACGCGTCAGCAAGAATTTCCGATGCCGATGCCGACCCATGATTCACGAGAATAACCATTCGCAAATTCTCGTTGAACACGTTGTAGCCCGATGAACGATGCACGATATTTTGTGAATGGCCGGCGTAGTCTTCGGTGACGACGACGCGTCCAGCTGGTAGAAACCAACTCGCCATATCGACCGCCGCCTCAAGGTAACCGCCTGGGTTCCCTCGCAAATCAAGAACCAATTTTGTTGATCCGGACTCCACAAATTCGCGCAGTGCTTCACGGAAAAGTTGGGGAGAGTTGGAAGTAAAGGTCGCAACAGCAATCACGAATATACCGTCGGGGCGTTTCTCTGTGGTGACCGCTGGTACGTTGATCACGTCACGTACGACTTTTACTTCTCGCAGCTCTTTCCACCCCTCTCGTGCAAGCATGAGCTTCACCGCGGTACCCTTTGGACCACGAATCTTTTTGATTGCCGCTTCGACATCGAGGCCACGGGTATCAGCCCCATCAATCTTTAGAATCTTATCGCCGCTCTTGATGCCAGCTCGCTCCGCGGGCGTTCCCTTGAGCGGAGTCACCACGGTGAGAACCTGATCGCGTACCGCGATCTCCATGCCGACACCCTCAAATTGGCCGCTCATATCGTCACTAAACTGCTGGTTTTCCGAGGGCGGCAGGAAGAAGGTATATGGATCATCGAGCGACCCGGCGAGACCCTGAATCAGGCCCCAAACGCGCTTTTGATTAACCTTGTCGGTTGATGTAGCGATTTCGGTTGTGCTCGCAACGGATGCGGGTACAAATTTCTCATCGATGATATTCCACGAACGCCAGACTGGTGAAAAATCTACGCCTTCGGGCATGCGCGACGACGGTACTACTGCCGGCACAAGGTTGTGTTGGGACAGCGCAAAGCCAATCGCGACACCGATAAAAAATACGACGGCCGCCGTGCCGTATACATGTACGGATTTGATATTCATCTCCCCTCTCATGATTGCAACAGTATCTCATAGCGAGCGGGGCGCGTAAATCGTTCGGTGCTGTATAATTTCGGTATGCATTCTCGCTACGAGCATCATGGACTCGTATGGGTTGATCTCGAGTCCCCGACACAGCAAGAAGTCGCTGCGGTCGCGGCCGAATTTGATTTGGACCACTTCGTCGCAGAAGAGCTCCTCTCACCCTCCACCAAACCACATACCGAAATGCGAGAGCGATACATCTACCTCGTCCTCCACTTCCCAGCGCTGCGTCACACGCACACTTCGCGCGAACAAGAGATCGATTTTGTAATTGGTCGTAATTTCATCCTCACGACACATTACGATACGATCGATCCGATGCATAAATTCTCGAAGGTGTTCGAGGTGAATTCGACACTCGACGAAAACGCGTTTGGCGATCATGCGGGCTACATTTTCTTCTCTATGCTCAAAAAACTCTACAAGGCAGTCGATCATGAGATCGATTACATCTCACGGCAACTCGCAGTTATGGAGGAGAGCATTTTCTCGGGTCACGAGGTAGCAATGGTCGAGTCGATTTCGCGGGTTGCACGCGATCTGCTCAACCTTCGTCAAACGATCGAGCCGCATCGCGATGTTCTGCGCGACTTTGAATCAACGGGTACTACTTTTTTTGGCAGCGATTTTATGCCCTTCTTGCGTGCGCTCTCCAACGATTACTACAGAGTCCACAATCACGTGAGTCGCCGCACAGAGTTTCTCCACGAGCTACGCGAAACAAACAAGTCACTTCTTTCGACCAAGCAAAACGAAACCATGCGTGTGCTCACCATCATGGCACTGCTCACCTTCCCGCTCTCCCTCTTCGTCTCGATCTTCGATATCAATGCTGTGTACAATCCAATCATCGGACTTCCATACGATTTCTGGATCATCGTATTCATCGTGCTGACCGCCGGTATATCGATGCTCATGTACTTTAAACGCAAGAAGTGGCTCTAAAGCTCTGCTTGTAGGCCCCAGTCAATGGAATACAATAGATTGATGTCCCTTTTAGACACAATCATCGGTTTCTTTGGTGACTTAGGTATTTCTTCTGCGCAGACGTGGGTCGAAGGACGTGCTCGCACGAGTCGCGGCGATTTCCCGCTCTTCTTTCACAACACGCTCGGCAATGTGATGCAGGAATTCACACTCCCCTCAAATGCGCACACCGTCCGCATGTACAACTGCGGACCAACCGTCTACGGCAGACAGCACATCGGCAATGTATCGATGTTTGTCTTTACGGATCTGCTCCGTCGCGCGCTTGAATACAACGATTATGCAGTAAAGCAAGTCATCAATATAACTGACTTCGGACACCTGGCCTCCGACGCCGATGAGGGAGAGGACAAGATGACCAAAGGTCTGAAGCGCGAAGGCATGGAGATCACTCTCGAAAACATGCGCACGCTTGCTGAGAAATACACGCGTATCTTTTTGGAAGATATGCGAGCACTCAACATCGATCCAGAGCGTATCGAATTCCCTCGCGCAAGCGAGCATATTCCAGGTCAGATCGCGATGATCAAGGCTCTGGAAGAAAAAGGTTATGCGTACCGTGGTGCACATGGTGTGTATTTCGACACAGCACGATTCCCCTCCTACGGTGCGCTCGGCAACATCGATATCGCTTCTCTGAAAGCCGGGGCACGTGTAAAGAAAACAGAAGAAAAGCGAAGTCCGACGGATTTCTTGCTTTGGAAAGCGGACAAAAAGATTGGTTGGAACTCGCCCTGGGGCAAGGGATTCCCAGGCTGGCACATCGAATGCTCGGCGATGATCCGTGCGACACTTGGCCAGCAGATTGACATTCACACTGGCGGTATCGAGCACATCCCCGTGCACCACAACAACGAAATTGCGCAGTCGGAGAGCGCGGTCGGGAAACATCCGCTCTCGCGCTTTTGGCTCCATCGCGCACATATACAGATTGAGGGCGGCAAGATCGCAAAATCCGAAGGCAATGTCATATACATGAGTGACATCGTAGAGCGTGGCTTCCACCCTCTCGCGCTTCGATACCTCTTTCTCGGTGCACACTACCGGACCCCACTCAACTTTTCCTTTGATGCGCTCGCCGCATCGCAGCACGCATACGCTAGATTACTCGCCACCGTCCTCTCGCTCAAAGACGAAGGTGGGCAGCCTGACCCTGCTTTGCAAAAGAAATTCCATGAGCGGATCAATGATGATCTCGACACGCCTGGCGCACTTGCTGTCCTGTGGGAAACTCGGAGTGCCGAGCTCGAACCCAGCACCCTGCGTGCAACTCTTCTGGATTTCGATCGCGTACTTGGTCTCAGTCTCTCGCATCCTGACACAGAAGCCGTGGCGCTCGCACAGAAAGAGACGCGTGTGTATCTCAGTGATGAGCAGCTTTCAAGCGAAGCTCTCTCTATACTCGAGAGGCGCGAGAAAGCGCGGATCGATCGCAACTGGATCGAAGCGGATGCATTGCGCGATGAATTAGAGGTGCTCGGTTTTGGCGTCGACGACTCCCCCGAGGGCGCGCGCGTCCACAGGAAAGGTTGATCGTTACATTATCTTCTCGCGTATGCGAAGAGTTAGTGGGAAGCCATATTATTGCCCCACTTTAACTTAGTCACTTTTGAGCACGAAATTGACGAGTTTTTTGGGTACAACAACGACACGTACCACTTCCCTACCCTCGAGTCGCGCTGCGATCGCTCCGTGTGCCGCTTTCTCGGTTGCATCCTTGTCGGAGTTCGTCGGAATCGCGACTTCGCCGCGAGTTTTGCCATCAATTTGGATCGCAATGGTTACTGTCTCGTCCTGTAAATATTTTTCATCAAAAGCCGGCCACGCTTCGGCGTGCACTGAGTTTTCGTTGCCCCCTTCTCGCCAGAGTTCTTCCGCGAGATGCGGCGCGAACGGCGCGAGAATACGAACGAACGCTTTCCATTGTTCTCTTCCAATTGTTTTTCCTTTTTCGATCGCGTTTAGAAATGTCATCATTTGGCTAATCGCGGTATTAAATTTAAGAAGCGGGATATCGTCTGTCACTTTTTTGATCGTCTTGTGCAGGATGCTCTGAAGCCCTTGCACATCCTTTTCCTGAACCATTTCTGAGGTTCTCGTTACACGCTCCAAAAAGCGCCTTACCCCCACTACCCCATCCGGATTCCATGGATAGTTGGAAACTTCGTTATACGGCCCTATAAAGGCCAAATACAGGCGTACGGTATCCGCTCCGAGCCTTTCCACCACCTCGTCTGGGTCAATCACATTACCCCTCGATTTACTCATTTTTTGACCATCTGGACCGAGAATGAGTGAACGGTTTTTGCGTCGGGTGTACGGCTCTGCGTCTTTCACAAGTCCCATATCAAAAAGCGCCTTCTGCCAGAAGCGGCTGTAGAGTACGTGCATAGTCGTATGTTCCGCTCCCCCAGAGTAGAGGTCTATTGGCATCCACGCATCCATTTTTTCCTGTGACGCAAACTCTTTCTCGTTTTTTGGATCAGTGTAGCGGAGGTAATACCAGGAAGAATCAACAAACGTATCGAGTGTATCTGTCTCCCGCTTTCCTTCACCGCCGCATTTTGGACACGTCACATTAACAAACGAGTCAACTTTCGCGAGCGGCGATCGTCCTTCTCCGGATGGCAAATAATCCTCGATGTCCGGCAAGAGGACAGGCAGCTGATCGTCCGACACTGGCACGGTGCCGCATTTTTTGCAGTGAACGATCGGAATCGGCACTCCCCAGTACCGCTGTCGCGAGACAATCCAATCTCGTAATTTGTAGGTCTTTTTGGGACGTCCAAACTTTGCAGTTATCTCTGCCCTCGCTCGCTCCGAATCCAAACCATCAAAGCTATTTGAGTTAACCAATATTCCTCCGCCTGTATACGCGCGATCGCCCCGCACACGACGCCATATCAATTGAAAATCTTCTCTATTGAGATAATCAGCAACCTTATCGGCGTCGACCCACACAGGCTCGTGGAGGTTCGACTCCCTCTCATCGACTACAGAGCGCGAACCATCTTTAAGACGAAATAGGAGAGGCGTAAAGTGCGCAAAACGATTCACGTTTTTTACCGCTGCATAAAATTTGACGTGCACCCTCCCTCCGAGCGACTCAACGTATTCTGCTGAGGAGTAGCCTGTCTCCTCTTCTATCTCTCGTTTTGCCGTTTCGATAGCATCCTCTCCATCCTCGATACCACCCGTAACAAATCCATGCACATCGTTTTTTATCCAGCGCAGACACATATATTTGTCCTCCGACCAATGACGCACCAAAGCCATCGTCGCAGTGCGCTCTTGCGCTGGTTCGTCTAGGCGAAATGAGTCGAGTCGGCCACTTGGTCGAATGATGAGCGGTTCGATAACGTCTCGGATCTCCAAATCGAATTTCTTCGCAAATTCATAGTCGCGCTCATCGTGCGCAGGTACCGCCATTATCGCGCCAGTGCCGTAGTGGCCAAGCACATAGTCGGCGACGTAGATTGGCATCTTTTCGCCTGATGCGGGATTGATCGCTTCGACTCCCTCGAGTCGCACGCCTGTCTTTTCCCTTTGATCGGTCATGCGCTCCAGCTCAGTTTTCCTCTGAGATAGGGCGATATATCGCCCTATCTCATCCTCGTTTTTCAACATGCCCGTATGTTCCAACGCCAATTCTAGCCACGGATGTTCGGGCGCGAGAACCAGATACATCGCACCGAAGAGCGTGTCGGCTCTGGTTGTAAAAACGGTGATCGTATCATTCTCCGTGGTCTCGAAACCAATCTCGGCGCCTTCGCTTCGTCCGATCCAATTGCGCTGAGACTCCTTGATCTGCTCTGGCCAATCCAATTCATCGAGATCATCGACCAGCCGATCCGCATAGTCGGTGATCTTGATGTTCCACTGGAGCATCATTTTCTGCACCACCTCGGTACCACAGCGCTCACACTTGCCATCAATCACCTGCTCATTGGCTAGGACCGTCTTGCACGACGGACACCAATTGACCGCCGTATCTTTCTGATACACCAATCCTTTTTTATGGAGCTGGAGGAAGAGCCACTGTGTCCATTTGTAGTACTCCGGATCACAGGTAGCGAGTTCCCGACTCCAGTCGAACGATGTCCCCATCGATCGAATTTGTTTTTTCATGTACGCGATATTTCCGTACGTCCACTCCCTCGGATTGAGCTTATTTTTGATCGCCGCATTTTCTGCGGGAAGGCCGAACGCATCGAAACCGATCGGATACAGGACATTTTTGCCCTGCATTCGAAGCGTGCGTGCCAAAATATCGGGTACCGCAAACGCATACCAATGTCCCACGTGGAGATTGCCCGACGGATACGGGAATTCGACCAAAAGAAAGAAATTGTCCTTGTCTGGAACCTGATCAAGTGTTGTATAGATCTTGTTTCTTTCCCAAAACTCTTGCCATTTCTTTTCAATTTTCTTATGGTCGTAGCCCTTCATAGATCCAACGTATCATACCCTATAGGTCCAATAAACCCCGCTTTAAACGGGGTTTATTGGAATCGTTATCTACCTTTTGGATAGGGCGGGTATCTCTCCGGATCTATCGATCTGTCGAAACACACTTCCCCGATACCATGCTGCCAGTTTTCATTCATACCCATATCTACCGGCTTTGGAATACTGGGATTTGACGCACTCCCTTCAGCCTCGAATGTCGCACATAGTTCAAAAGACTTCGCGTCTTCTCGTTTGTACGTATACGGCTGCTTCGTCTTGGGATCCACGGGGATAATTCCGCCACTGAGCGGATCTTTGAGTTGCTCGAGATTCGTCGGCAACATTTCCTTCTGCTGCCAGTAATTGACAACCTGCCATTGAATCTGCTGCAAGTCCTGCACGCGACGATCATCTTGCTTAAGGCGGCGGAGTTCTTGCGGTGTGCCGATGATAAAGAATCCGGCGACGATCGTGACGACGACGAGCAGCCCCACTCCCCAATTGATCATGCGCGCTCGCTCGGGATTTCTATCCCAGTAGCCGCGCATGTCAGCGATGAAGTGCAGGAATCCTGCTCCGGCTACAAGCAGCACGACGAGAACCTTGAGCAAGAACCCAGTCGTCATATCTTCACCTTGGAGGAATGTGGTGAGAAGCACGATGAGGTCGATCACCATCGTCGCTCCCGCAATGAAGAGTGTGAGGAAGAGCGCCCAGCGCCGCACCCAGATTTCATTGCGCGACGGATCCGTGGCGATGTCGCGACGAATGAGTCGCATAAGCAACATAAATACTGGCGTAAGAACGATGAGTGTCGCCGTCTCGTAGCTGATATTCCCGAAGTACGGAGTCGCGTATCCGTAATAGTACGAATCCGCAATCGGATTCGGGAATGCGGTATTGATATAATCGAAAAGCAGCGAGATAAAGGCAAATACACCTGTGTAGAGCGCCGCCATCGCGCCAACCCAGAGTACAAAATCTTTCGGCGTTACTTTTGCTTTGTCCATATCTCACTATTGTACAGCCTGGCGCTTTTCAATTCTAGCGATGCGTTTTTCAAAATCGAGCGCCGCAAGAGAATCTTTGCCAACCGCACGACCGAGTGCTCTGACCTCAAGTCGCACTTCACTTATCCTCTCTTCAAGCTTATTCCTCATGTAGTCCACGTTGTCCTTTGTCACCAAGTCCGATAATCGCTCTTCAATATTGCTAATACGTGCGTCAATCGACATCAACAATTTTAATACGCGACTATTGGCTGCCACTTGTTTATCCTTCTTGCTGGCCATAGCAATAAGTATACATCAGAGCATAAAAATCTAACTGTCGCCTGAGCAAGGGTTCCCCTTGCTCAGGCTCTTGCTCGATCATCAGGGTGATTAGCATCGTAAATCCGCTGATGACAGTGCCGCAGCTCGGAGCAGAGTAAAGCCGGGACTCGCGATGCAATTGCAGGGTAAAGGTTCCCCGACGATTCAAGAGCAAAAAAGACGATGCCCCGGAGCGAATCCGGGGCGTTAGTGCCTTACAGGCAAAGTGTTTCTTGCGCTTCGCAGAGCGCGATGAGCAATTCTTCGCGAGTGAAGGTTTGTTTCTTTTCATTATTCGCGATTTGAATGTTGTAGCGCTTAATGCGGAACGCTACTTCATTCACGCTCTCATCGAGTTACGAAGTTCGAAGAGAGCGGAAATATTGTATTTCGAAGAAAGTATACGCGTTTAGGCTTTCTGCAACGGCGATAAGCTCATCTACAGAAAGGTTCTCTTGGCGCGCGATTACTATAATGTGCTTGCGGTTGGCAGCGGCATTGCGCTTGATTTGCATGGAAGACTTCCTTGCTTAGGCTGGTGGCGCTTGCCACCAGTGACCATTGGGGTTACCCCCGGAAGCCACCGCAACCAATCAAATAATAGCATACACGGTGCATCTCGTCAAGTCTTCTAAAATAGGCTTAACGCCTGAGCAAGGGGAACCCTTGCTCAGGTTCTTCATATATGCCGCAAGGATAAAGATTGCGCTACTGTCAAAATGCTTCACAATATCTCTATGACACGGGAAGACGTCGCTAGTACAGTCCACTGGCCACGCATCATTTGGGTGATTAGCATCGTAAATCCGCTGATGACAATTCCTCAGCTGCGACAGGTGTGGGCGACCGGAGAGACAGCCGGACTTTCTTTCGGCTTCCTCGAAATCTTATTCTTCGTCCAAGCTGGTTTTTCTGTACACGGATTCTTTACGCGCGACAGATTCATCATGGGAAGCAACGGTATCGCAGCGACGATGACACTTCTCACGGTCTTCTCGGCTGCATATTTCCGATACCTGGTCTAGCTGTGGAGGAACTCCATCACCCCAGTACCACAGCGCTACGCGTTGGCTACGGGGCAGGCATCGCCTCTTTGGTCAACCATGTAAGAACTCCATTACGTCTCCATTGTTCACTATGTACTCCTTGCCTTCAGTGCGCAGAATCCCCTGTTCGCGCGCTTTGGCATATGATCCCGCAGCGAGAAGTATGTCCCACGCGATCACTTCCGCACGGATAAACTTATCGCGGAAATCGCTGTGAATCGCCGCACCCGCCTCTGGCGCAGTCGAGCCACGTTTCACCGTCCACGCTCGTGATTCTTTTTCTCCAGTCGTAAAGAATGAGATGAGATCGAGAAGTGTGTAGCCAGCCTTGATGAGTGCGTCGACTCCATTTTCAGCAACACCGAGCTCTCGCCGGAAATCTTCTCGTTCGTCATCATGCACGTCCGAAAGTTCTTGCTCTACACCGACATCGACAGTGACGTACCCCGCACTCGAGGAGTCGAGATGCGTTTTGAGTTGGCGCCATCGTTCTCCGCCCTCTGCTTCGACGTTGAGATTGCCACTTTTTTTGTTGAGGATGTACATTATTGGTTTCATCGTGAGCAGCTGCAACTTTTTTGCCACCGGCTTTTCTTTTTCGTCGAGCTCCACCGCCCTGGCTGCTTTACCCGCTTGCAAAACAGGTACGATTTTCTGTAATACATCACGCTGCGCAATAATGTCTTTGTCTCCTCCTTTGGAATCTCGTTCTGCTCGTTCAAGCTGTTTCTCTACAGACTGCAGATCGGCAAGCACGAGTTCAAGGTCGATTACCTCGATATCCCGAAGCGGATCCACTTCCCCACTTACGTGATGCACATCCTCGTCATCAAACATGCGTACTACTTCCGCAATCGCATCGACTTCACGAATGTGTGAGAGAAACTGATTGCCCAGCCCTTCCCCTTCCGACGCACCTTTCACGAGCCCCGCGATATCAACAAATTCTACTGCAGCGGGAATGGTCTTTTGCGAATGGGACATTTCGCTGAGTCTTGTGAGTCGATTGTCGGGCACCGCGACGACCCCCACGTTGGGGTCAAT
>JACRFJ010000023.1 GCA_016217935.1 Candidatus Kaiserbacteria bacterium | reverse complement strand
GGCAACGGGGTCTGGCACGTCAATAGAATGAAATACGTGTTAGAATATCTTGATGGCACGGCAGCCGCGTATCGATCTGGGCGACTACGTATATCACGTTATCAATCGTGCAAATGGCCGGATGAAAATCTTTCATTCCGAATTGGACTATAAAGACTTTGAATACCTGCTGAATGAGATAGTTGAAACATTTGAAATGCGCATCCTCGCGTACGTGATCATGCCCAATCATTGGCACATGCTTTTATATCCAAAAAAGGACGGTGACATGGGCAAGGCTCTCCAGTGGCTCGGTACATCACATGTACGCCGCCATCACACACGGCAACGCACTGTCGGCGGAGGACACGTATATCAAGGGCGGTACAAATCATTTCTCGTACAGGAAGATCATCATCTCCTTACGGTACTCAAATATATCGAACGAAACCCCGTTCGCGCCAAGCTCGCACGAAGGCCGGAAGATTGGAAGTGGGGGAGCGCATTCAGGAGGATACATGGCGGAGCAAAACAGAAATCTCTTCTCGCAGAATCCCCGGTAGACTTGCCGAGAGGACATCGCGAATGGATCAACGACCCGGAACCCTCAGAAGAACTCAAAGATATCCGCCATTCAATCGAGAAGAATGTACCATATGGAGAGGTCGCCCCGAAGAGGTAATATTACACGACACAATCTATATTGCCGGGGGGACAGACCCCATCCAGACGGGGGGACAGACCCCATCCAGACATCCATCCCAGACCCCATCCATCCATACCATCCATACCGTCCATACCAGACCCCAGACCCGGTAATTTGACTGCTCAAGCCGTGCGAAAATGGCAAAGCGCAAATCGGATCACTCCGACAGGGGCGATGGGACCGAAGTCACGGGCACTATTTAAAGAGCAGTGTCAATAAAAAAAATGGAAAGTTGGAAGAGTTCTGCGCTCACCAGGGCCCTGTTTATTCAATGGAGAATTGCGAGCGGTACAATGAATGCATATTGGCTTTGTTTTCTGGGTCGATGATCACGACGAAGTAAAACTCTCCGCTCGCGTCAGTTGCGCCGGACCAATCGAATGTTTGTGATCGCCACGGCCCAGCCTCGATGATTTCAAAAGAGCGTTCGCCGAAATGCGGACCAATCTCATTCGAATCCGGTCCATCGTTTGGATAGAGCGGCGTGTAATAGGCGGTTACGGTCGTAGAGGCGGTCGATCGTTTGCATTCTCGACATGTTTGATTTTTGAATTTGATTTGTGCTCGTATGGTGTCACCGAGAGCATAATGCGCATCCATCTTTACAGACGTCTGTAGGGCCAGAGGCTCTTCGGAGGGAGATTCTTCAAAAATCGGCTCAGAGAGCATGGGCTCGGAACTTGAGGCGATATCTTCGATTATTTCGGAAGTACTCGAAGCCGTGTCTTCGGTCGGTTCTTCGACACTTTCGGAAGTACTGGATGCGGCGGTCGATTCTTCAATCGGGGAAGTTTCGGAAGGCATCTTTGTCGTTTCCGAAGTTGAAGTTGCTGTCTCGGACTCTTCGACTACTTCCGCTCCGACCATATCCTCGGTCGTCGAAGCCACTTTTTCTGCTGGTGTCTCTTCGACGATCGTTTCTTCGACAGGTTCCGTAGTAGACGCTACTTCGGCCTCGGACTCTTCGATTTGTGCCTGTGCGACGAGGAGCGGTATCGCAAGTAAGAGCGACATCGCTACACCGACGCTTATTACGCGGATGCCCATGTGTAAAGCTTAGCACCGCTCTGGCGCTCGCCTGAGGCGCTTGTGCATGAGGCTAGGCAGAAGGGTTGGGGTCGTGGAAGACAGCTTCGATGTTGTTGCCATCGGCATCGTGGACAAATGCGGCGAAGTAACCCGGAGAGTAGTCTGTGCGATAACCTGGGGCACCGTTGTCTTTTCCTCCCGCCCCGATTGCCGCCTTATAAAATGCATCTACTTGATCCTTGCCCTTTGCCGCAAACGCCACGTGCGCATTGTGCGCCTCTTCCTTCGGACTTATCCAGAAATCTGGCTTCCCATCCGCGCCGAATCCCGCGACCTTCCATTCGGGCAGCTCCATCATGAGTGTATAGCCAAGTGGCTCGAGGGCCGCCGTATAAAACGCTTTCGCTTTCTCGCTATCGGACACGTAGATACCAATATGATCGAGCATATTATATAGGAGGTGCGCTTATAACAAGACCATAATTTAGTATATCCTATGAGAAGAGGGTGAATGGACGTCTTCATCTCTCCTACAGCGGTCATTCGGTAGGCTCGTGCGATGACAGGGGCACGGACATTTCGAGCGATCGTCCTTGTTGCAACGACAGCCGCAGCGCTTCTCCTCGCAATGGCACCGATTACGGTAACGTTTCGCTAAAAAGTACAAGAAAGGACCCTCCGCAGCTATCCGCACGTATAGGTAGCGTTCGGGATGAGTATGGGTATACTGTAGCCATATAAGCAAATAACGTTATTTTTTGTATTTTATGGTACGAACAGCTAATCCTGCGCTCTTGAAGCCGCTCGATCTCTCTGCAGACCTTGAGGCCGTCGTGGGCAAGGGCCCGCTTCCTCGATCTCAGGTCGTTAAGAAGCTCTGGGAATACATCAAGAAGCACAATCTTCAGAATCCCGCCAACAAGCGCAATATCTTGGCCGACGCAAAACTGAAGGTCATCTTTGGCGGTAAAGGAGAGGTTACGATGTTCGAGATGACAAAGCTCGTCTCGCCACACATGAAATAAGGCAGAGCGTTTTCTATACAAAAGACCCCGGAAAGGGGTCTTTTGTCTTTTGTCATTTGTCATTGGTGCGCATCTTCTTTCTCTTTTTTCCTGCCGAGCCACCAATTTTTGAAACGGTCCCACGCAGCCAACCGAATACCGAGAAACTCCAACCCAACAAAAGCAAGCCACGAGCCGGGAGTAAAGGGGGTCACGAGAGCGAGGATGCCGAGGAGAATCAGGATGATACCAACCACAATCTTCCAAAGAGGCACTTTGCTCATATCAGTGGACTATATCAAATTGCTTCCGAAACGATGTACCGACGCCGCCGCCGATCACCGAGCCGAGTATCGCGCCCGCGATCACATCGGAAAGCCAGTGAAATCCGATCGCAGCGCCGATCGCAATCCACTCGAATGACGGATTGCGCGTCGCCAGATAAAATTGCCAATCAAGACCTGACACAACGAGTAGGCAGGTGATTGCTGCCATGAGAATATGAAAGAGGATCCGGTACCCCTTGAAAACCGAAAGAAAGGATGTGGGCAACCCCGTTACAAATGCTCGGATCACTGGGAAGCCGAGGGGTGTCATAGTACGTAGCATAGCGTATCATCGGTCCATGTATGTAAAAGTTCGCGTGAAGGCCGGGATGCGGCGCGAGACTATTCGTATGAAAGCAGCGGATCATTTAGAAATCGATGTGAAAGAGGAGGCCGAAGGGAATCGGGCAAACCACCGCGTGATCCAGCTTGTCGCGATGCGGTTTAAAGTTCCAATCAAGCGTGTGCGCATTGTCAAAGGTCATCGATCGCCTTCAAAAATACTCGATATTTCTTGATCGCAAAATCAAAAAGCTCCCTTCGATAGGGAGCTTCTTGACGGTTCGTATAATTACGAAGCCTTGCTGACCTTGATCGCATTCGGTCCCTTCGGACTCTGTGCGATTTCAAAAGACATGGTGTCGCCCTCGCGGAGCGAGTCGAATGTTACTCCGACGAGCTCGTTCGAGTGGAAGAAGAGATCTTTCTCTTGACCTTCGACTTTGATGAAGCCGAAACCTTTGTCCGTGAGACGGGCGATGGTGCCTGTTTGCATAACGAGAAGCAAATAGTTTGGTAAGTATCAAGTACAGGTGGCTGGAGTTGAAGCTCGATCCTTACTTCCCTGGATCAGCTCTGAATTTGATTCCTTAAGGATAGCATGTACGGGGAATCGTGTCAACCTGTAAAAAAGATGCCCTGGCCGTTGGCGGCCAGGGTCACATGTAGAGCGCACGCGCTCGGATCACTTCGCGGCGGTCTTGAGAACGGCCTTTCCGCACGCGAGCGCCAGCTCGTTGTCAGGCCAGCTCTGGCCGTCGAGCGTGATGAGCTTCTTGGCGGCATCGTCCGTGAAGACGCGCCCGGCGTCCCAGGGGTCCTTTGCCTTTTCGAAGCCAGCTCGCATCACCGTCGCATCAGCGCGCTGCTTCACGGCCTTCGCGCACTCGATCGCGAGGATCGAGTATGCGCCCATCTGGAATTGCCTGCGCGCTGTAGCGTCAGCCGTGCCACCGGTGACCCAGCCGAAGCCGGCGCCGACCCAGTTGAAGCCGATGACCACGGTGATGACCGCGCCAACCATTGCACCTTGGATCAGTCGCAGGATCGAATTCCCGCTAAAGAAGCCGTCGCTCTTCGTCTGCATGATCTCAACCTCTTTTTCTCGGTAGGGTAGAGCGAGGGGTCTCGCTCCAGCTGTTACAACGGTATCACTCGTAGAGCAAATAGATAGGAGCAAGTTCATAATACATACGCCCGATCGTTCGGTTCATCATTTCTTTAGGCGCGACCCAGTACGCTGAGGCGGTTATTAGCAAAAGAAATAACCCGTATGAGCCTTGAAGATTACATCAAAAAACAGGAAT
>JACRFJ010000020.1 GCA_016217935.1 Candidatus Kaiserbacteria bacterium | reverse complement strand
CATCATTCGCGACTGGAAGTCGCGCTGGTTCTCGAAGACGCCGGCAGAGTATCGCACCAATGTGATGATCGATGCGGCGATTCGTCGCTTCCTCAAGAAGCGCCTGCGCGGGATGTATGTGACTTCGCTCGAAATTGAGCGGAGTCAAAATACGATTCGCGTCATCGTGAAGACCTCTCGCCCAGGACTTGTGATTGGCCGCGGCGGAGAAGGGAGTCAGAAGCTCACGAAAGAAATCGAAGAAATCGTCCGCACGGTAAAAGGCGCACCCAAAATGAGAGTGCGACTCGATATCGAAGAGGTGCGTTCACCTGAGAGTCAGGCACCGGTTGTTGCGTATATGGTTGCCGAAGGTCTCGAGAAACGCCAAACATTTCGCCGCGTGCTCAAGCAAACGGTCGAGAAGGTGATGGCAAACCGCGACGTACAGGGAGTCCGCATCGGTATCGCTGGCCGTCTCGGTGGGGCCGAGATGAGTCGCTCCGAAGAGATCAAACGCGGTCGCGTGCCGCTCCAGACACTGCGGGCAGATATCGATTTTGCGCGCGAGCAGGCCTACCTTCCGTACGGCGTGATTGGTGTCAAAGTCTGGATCTATCGCGGGGAAATTTTTGACGAGAAAGACAACGCGTAACGCATTTCACTACCTGACGTTCTACAAACTACGAACTAACTTATGTTGGCACCAAAGAAATCAAAATACCGCAAATGGCAGACGGGACGACGTCGCGGGGACAGACGCACCAATCCAGAAACGCGTGGCATCGATGTTGCATTTGGGGGCTTTGGGCTCAAAGCGATGACGCAGGCCCGCGTGACCTCGAATCAGATCGAAGCCGCTCGTCGTGCGCTCACTCGTGCGGCCGGGAAGACCGCAAAAGTCTGGATTCGCATCTTTCCGGACCGACCGTTCACGCGAAAGCCTTCGGAGGTACGCATGGGTTCCGGTAAGGGGGACCCGGCAGGGTTTGTCATGGATGTGCGCCCTGGTCGCATCATTTTCGAAGTCGATGGCGCATCTGAGGAGATGGCTCGTGAAGCTTTGAGAAAAGCGGGTACGAAGCTCCCACTCAAGGTTCGCGTTGTCACGCGTGCGTAGTTCACTCGTTTACCACACGACCTATGGTACAGATAAAAGACATGACAGTAGAAGATTTGCACAAAGCACTCGGCGATAAGCGCGAGGGTTTGCGCGCATTCCGATTTGGTGCCGCGGGATCGCGCTCGCGCAATGTCCGCGAGGGCCGCACGCTCCGAAGGGAGATCGCACAGATTATGACGGAGCTTAGGGCCCGCGAACTTGCCGCGAAGAAGTAAACCGCGTAGAGTACACATTCTTATGGAATCAAAGACCACAGGTAAAACATTTGAAGGCGTCGTCGTGAAATCGGCGATGAAAGACACCGCAACCGTGCTCGTCTCGCGCTACGTTAAACATCCGAAATACGGCAAGTATATGCGTCGTTCAAAGAAATTTCTTGCGCACGATCCGGGGAACACCGTCGAGGTAGGGACAAAAGTAACCATCCGAGAGACGCGACCGATTTCCAAAAGAAAGCGCTTCGTGATAGTGAAATAACCGTATGTTGCAAGATCGATCCATCGTGAAAATTGCGGATAACTCGGGCGGTCAGATCGGCCGTGTCTTTAAGATTTTGGGTGGATCGAAAAAACGCTATGCCGAAATCGGTGATGAAATCGTGATTTCGATTCAGACCGCGCAGCCGCGCAAAGCAGTCAAGAAAAAGGATGTGCACCGTGCGGTCGTGGTCCGCCAGACCAAGCCGTTCCGCCGCAAAGACGGGAGCTACATCCGCTTTGATGAAAATGCGGTTGTGCTCGTCGAGAAAGACAAGAAAGAACCCAAGGCTAATCGTGTGTTCGGTCCGATCCCGCGCGAGATCGTGGAGCGTGGCTACCAAAAGATTGCATCGCTCGCACCCGAAATACTCTAATCAATATGAAAATACGAAAAGGAGATAAAGTGGTCGTTATCGCAGGAAAATCTCGCGGACAGACGGGAAGCATTGCTCGTGTATTCCCCAAAGAGAGCACAGTGCTCATCGATGGGGTGAATCTCGTTACACGTCACATGCGTCGTACCGGCCAGGCCCGCAAAGGACAGATCATCCAAAAGCCGGTACCGCTGCATGTGTCAAACGTCCAGCTCGTTGATCCGAAAACGGGAAAGCCAACACGCATTCAGATCGTCCGAGATGGAGGAGAGCGCACGCGCGTTGCTATAAAGAGCGGTCAGACACTCAAATAATATGCACGCAACAACTGTACAAAAGAATACATTCGATGCGCTGAAGGGTGAGTTTGGTTACACGAGTACGATGCAGGCACCGAAGGTGAGCAAGATCGTTATCTCGACCGGTGTCGGATCGATGAAGGACAAGAAAAAGACCGAACTCATCGTCGATCGTCTCGCGCGCATGACAGGCCAAGCCCCAGCCGCGCGTCCGACCAAGAAATCCATCGCCAATTTCAAGACTCGCGTCGGCGACCTCTCTGGTTACCAGGTAACGCTTCGCGGTGCACGCGCACAATCCTTCCTCGACAAACTTGTGCATGTCGTGCTGCCACGCGTCAAAGATTTCCGCGGGCTCAAACCGACCTCGATCGACGAAATGGGCAACATCTCGATTGGTTTTAAAGAGCATACTGTATTTCCAGAGACTTCCGACGAAGACGCGAAAGATATTTTCGGACTCGCGATCACAATCGTGACGTCGGCCAAGAGCAAGAAAGAAGCAGAGCGGTTCTTGCGACACATTGGGCTCCCGCTGCAAGAGAATAAATAGGCGGAGTCTGGTTCCACGTATAGTTTACATGGTGAGACTCATCCAAGATCCCATACTCTATATCATCGCGATCGTATTCGTTGCGGGAGCCTGGAGTTTTTTCTGGGTTAAACGTAGCAGTCCGGAAAAACTAGAGAGCATCTATTTCAGGTCATACGGTGGCCTTCCGTTAATAGTATGGGTTGTGATATTAGGCGCACTGGTTTTGCTTCGAGTGGCCGGTAATTTGTGCATGGGCCCATGGCAGCCTGGCGCCTGTCTTTTTTGTTAAGCGCCTATAACCGAGCGGCAGGATCAGTCTGACTCAGGTGAAAAAGAGACAGTGCCTGAATATTCCAAATCAGTTGCTGTCGCCACTGATTTGGAATATTCAGGACAGACCAAAATGCTCTTTGATACGGTATTCTTGTTCAATTTGATCGACGAGAGCATAGAGCACGGCGGAGCCGATGCGCAGTTCCGCTTTTACGAGCGCGATAAGCTCTTCGCAGTCATAGGGAGAAATCCATACGCTGTTTTGGAGTCGCATGAACCCAAATTCGATCATGAGACGCCGCAGCCGCTCCCGCGTGCTTTTTCTTTGTTCGGGTATATCAAACATCACGAGTCGGTAGCGGCCATCCCATTTTCGTTTTGCGCGGGCAGGGGAGCGCGTGCGCGCTTCTTCGACTCTCAGATGCTGTCTGCCGCGATCTGTTATCTCGAGATACGTCTTGCCGTCTCTTCGAACGCGTCTGACGTACCCTTTGATGACGAGGCGGTCGACTGCATTCCGGGCTTCAAATGCAAGTTTGTAGCGCTTCTTGCCCATAATCTGCGGCAGTGCTTGAAACACAGTGGGAGCCATTGCAGTAACCGCAAGTATGCCGGCGATGCCGACCACAGAGAGCACTGTCCTTTGAATATTTTTGTTTTTCCTGCTTTTTCTTCCTTTTTCTTCAATCAATCCCATATTTCAAATTGTACGCTATCGCCACTGATTTGGAATATGAAATATGTACACACATGGGGAGTTTGAGGTATTGTTTGGAAGCATCGGTTGCATATGAACACGCACAGGGAGTTTTGGAATAGAGAATACAAAACAGGCGAGCACCTCGTACTCTCGACCACGCAATCCGAAGATCTCGAGAAATTCGTGCGATGGCAGGAGCGCCACTACAAGCGCGAATTTCTCAACCCCTACGCAAAAGTGCTTGATCTCGGATGCGGCAACGGCCGCAATCTGATTTTTCTCGCCGAGAATTTCGGTATGCACGGGATCGGCTACGATATTTCCGACGTCGCGATCGAGCACGCACGACGTGAATCCGGCGATTTGCCCATTGAGTACGATGCGCGCTCGATCGCTCAGCCGCTCCCGCTCCCGGACGAGTCGCAGACATTCGTGCTCGACATGATGACCTCGCACTTTCTCAAAAAAGCAGAACGAGATTCTCTTCTGCGAGAAATAGTCCGCGTGCTGCGCCCCGGCGGGTGGCTCTTTTTCAAATCACACCTAGCCGACGAAGATTTGAATGTGAAGCGACTGCTTCGTGAGCATCCGGCCGATGAAGAGAATGCATACATCCATCCGATCCTCGGTGTCTATGAATACGTATGGACCGCTGACGCAGTGCACGATTTTTTCTCAAAAGATTTCGAAGTCCATAAAATCTACAAATCGCACAAACACGTCATCCGTGGTCGGGCAGGGAAGCGGCGTACATTCTCTGCGTATCTACAAAAGATATAGAGTGATGGAAAGCCAACGTTTGACTTCACTCTTTCCATCGCGTATATTTGGCGAGCCTCGCAGGGGCTCTATTTTTTGCCTGATCGTGACCCTGAGCTTGTCGAAGGGGAAAGATATCGGAAGAATACGAGTCACGCAGGGAAGAGCTCTAACCCAAGCCGAAAGGTAGGGTGCAGGTCTCCCAGCTTCTCCTTTTAGGCCCCTCGACGCGCTCAGGGTAAACACCATCACATGGCGAAAAAATCAATGATCGTAAAGGCAAACCGCAAGCCGAAGTTTTCTTCGCGCACGGTGCGCCGTTGCTTCAAGTGCGGACGTCCGCGCGGTTTTATGCGTGATTTCAACCTCTGCCGCATTTGCTTCCGCGAAGAAGCGCTCGAGGGCAACATTCCCGGAGTTAAGAAGTCCTCTTGGTAATTACTACTCACTACTTTCTACTAAACTACTGACTATGGTTTCCGATCCTGTCTCAGACCTCATCGTTCGCCTCACCAATGCAGGTGCGGTCAAGCACGCGAATGTGTCTATTCCATTTTCAAATTTTAAAATGGCGATTGCAGAAAAATTGAAAGATGCGGGCTATGTGCAGGCAGTTGAAAAGAAAGGCAAGAAGGTGAAAAAGACGCTCGACATCATGCTCAAATACAGCACTGAAGGCACACCAGTGATTCAAGGTGTGAAGCGTGTCTCGAAGCCCGGTCGTCGGATGTATAAAAGCGTGATTGAAATCCGGCCCGTTCGCTACGGACACGGATGCCTCATTCTCTCAACTCCGCGCGGCATCATGACAGACAAAGAAGCACGCAAAGAAAAAGTCGGCGGGGAAGCCCTTTTCGAGATATGGTAATCACTACGAACTACGTTCTACGTACGACACACTAATTTTTATGTCACGAGTAGGAAAAAAAGAAATACTGATCCCCATAGGCACCGACGTCTCGGTCGCTTCGAATGAAATCACTGTCAAAGGGAAAGGCGGCACACTCAAGCGCGCGCTCCATCCTGCGATCACGATTGCTGTCACAGACGGCAAGGTGGAAGTACATCCAGCCAACAAAACCCGCCTTGCGCGCGCCCTCTGGGGTACTTACGCGGCGCATGTACGCAATATGCTCGCAGGTGTCAACACTCCATTTATGAAGCGTCTGCAGGTAGAAGGCATCGGTTACCGAGTCGAGCTCGCGGGCAAGCAGCTCAAGCTCTCGGTCGGATTCTCGCATCCGGTTATGGTCAGTATTCCCGAAGGTGTCGTGGTCGCGGTTGATAAAAATATCGTCACGATCTCCGGTGCCAACAAAGAGCAGGTCGGAGAATTTGCAGCATCGGTGCGCGCGGTCAAGAAGCCAGAGCCGTACAAGGGCAAGGGCATTCGCTACGAAGGTGAGCGTGTACGCGAGAAGCAGGGTAAGAAAGTCGCTGGCTAATTCAACAGGCTCATCACACGTAATGTATGGAACTTACAAAATACAATCGAAGACAGCGTCGTCACAGTCGTGTTCGTGCACGCGTCGTGGGTACTGCGACGCGCCCGCGACTCTCGATCTTCAAATCGAACACGCGCGTCGTCGCGCAGCTCATCGATGACGAGAGGAGTGTCACGATCACCGCAGTCTCATCGTCGGATGAGAAGGGAAAGACGCCGCGAGCGCGCGCAGAGTTGGCGGCTCAGTCGATTGCCAAACGTGCAGTAGAAAAAGGGATCAAGAAGGTGGTCTTTGATCGCGGAGGATTTCTCTATGCGGGTACTATCAAGGCGTTTGCGGATGCGGCACGCGCGGCAGGATTAGAATTTTAAATCATATTATGGCTGAAGAAACAATTGTGAACGAAGAAGCGGTGACGGGGGGCGCAGTCAATGCGGCGGCGCCGCCTGTCGTGGAAGAAAAGTCCGATCGTTCGCCGCGCACGCAGAGTGATCGAGGGCGTGGAGGGGATCGCCGTGGTCGCGGCCCACGTCGAGGCGGCCCGCGAGACGATCGTGTTCGGAGCGAATTTGCACAGAAAATGATCGGCATTCGCCGCGTTGCGCGTGTTATGGCAGGAGGCCGTCGCTTCAATTTCTCTGCGGCGCTCGTCCTCGGTGATAAAAAGGGTCGCGTTGGTGTGGGCATCGGCAAGGCGGCAGATACGCAGCTTGCGATCGAGAAAGCCACACGCGCTGCAAAACGCGCAATGATTTCTATCAATCTCACCAAAACTCGCAGCATCCCACACAACGTCGGCGCCAAATACTGCGCTTCGGTCGTCGAAATCCGACCTTCTGCTGGCCGCGGACTCGTAGCAGGTTCTTCCGTCCGCACAGTACTTGAGCTCGCAGGAGTCTCCGATGTGACCGCGAAGCTTCTTTCTCGCAGCAAGAATCCGATCAACAACGCGCGCGCAGCAATGGAGGCACTGAAGCGTATTGCACTCAAAAAATAATATGGCCCACCTTGGACAACTCAAACGAACGGGTAAACGCGCATACCGCCGCATTGGCCGCGGGCAGGGCTCTTCCCGCGGCAAACAGTCGGGCCGAGGCGGCAAGGGGCAGACAGCGCGCGCGGGTCACAAAATTCGCCCTGCGTTTCGCGATATCATCAAGAAGCTTCCGAAGCGCCGCGGCTACGGCAAGAATCGTGGACGTACGGTCGTAGCCGGAATCGCTCCGCTCGCAGTTTCGGTGAGTCGCGTTGATGCACGTATGGAAAATGGTGCAGAGATCACGTTTAAATCACTCGTTGCGGCAGGCATTACCGGAAGACGAAATCAAAAAGTGAAACTCGTCGGGGGAAATGTGACGAAGAAGTTTACGGTCAAGGGGATCCCAGCGACTGCGACTGCACGTGCAGCAATCGAGAAAGCGGGAGGCACGCTTAGCTAACGTATGTTTGAAACATTCATACGCAAAATTCGACTCGTCTTTGAGGACGAGACGTTGCGCACGCGCATTCTTTTTGTACTCGGTGCACTCGTCGTCTTTCGCCTCCTCGCTGCGATCCCGATTCCCGGCATCAATGCGGCCGAGCTCGCAGCGTTCGTGAATCAAAGCCAATTCTTTGGGCTGCTGAACCTCTTTTCCGGAGGCGGATTCTCGAACTTCTCCATCGTAATGCTCGGGGTCTCGCCCTACATCACCGCATCGATCGTGATGCAGCTGATGACAATTCTTATCCCGACGCTGAAGCAGATGTATCAGGAAGAAGGTGATGCGGGACGCCAGCGTTTCATGCAGTATTCTCGCTACCTCACGATTCCACTTTCGTTCGTGCAGGCGTTTGGATTCCTGCTCCTCTTGCAGCAAAATGGCGTCGTCCCGCAGCTCTCCACACTCGCGTTCTTCACCAACATCTTCGTCATCGCGGCGGGCTCGATGCTCGTGATGTGGATCGGCGAACTCATCTCTGAATTCGGTGTTGGCAACGGCGTTTCACTCATCATCTTTGCGGGCATCGTCGCTCGTATCCCGTCGGACATTGCACGCACCATCTTCAGCTTCGACATCGCACAGGTACCCGCATACCTGGGGTTTGCGATTGCGGCGATCGTGATTACTGCGGGTGTTGTCTACATCACTGAAGCCGAACGTCCCATCCCGGTGACCTACGCGCGCCGTGTACGCGGGATGAAAGTTCTCGGTGGTATTTCTACGTACCTGCCGCTTCGCGTGAATCAAGCAGGAGTAATCCCAATTATCTTTGCGCTCTCGTTCCTCCTCTTCCCGCAGATGATCGCGACGTTCCTCTCGAAGGTATCGATTACCTGGCTTGCGGTCGGCGCACAGGCTGTCGTCTCCTTCCTCGCCAATCAATGGGTGTATGGTTCGCTCTACTTCCTCTTGGTTTTCGTATTCACATACTTCTACACTGCGATCACCTTCGAGCCCCACCAGGTTGCCAAGAATTTGCAGAAAAATGGGGCATTTATTCCCGGAGTTCGCCCAGGGCAAACGACCGCGGACTACCTCGGTAACATCATCACACGCATTACACTCGTCGGCGCACTCTTTCTCGGTCTTCTGGCGGTGCTTCCAATCGCCCTCCAGGGCGTGACGGGTATCACCGCGATTACAATCGGAGGTACTGCGCTCCTCATCGTCGTCTCTGTTGTACTTGATCTGGTCAAGAAGATTGACGCGCAAACGTCGATTAGGGAATACTAGAATCGACCGTTTTTTATTGCGGCGGATGTGCTAGTCTCCGTACATGAAACAAGTGGTTGTCATCGCAGGGCCAAGCGGGAGCGGCAAAAATGCGATCATCAATGGAATCATCGCGCGATTCCCCCACTGCGAGCGATTGGTGACCGCGACGACGCGCCTCATGCGCCCCGGGGAAGCTGATGGGATCGACTACCATTTTTTTTCGCAAGAGCGTTTCGACGAGGAGCTCGCAGCCGGAAACATTCCCGAACACCGTTTTGTTCCGAGTCTTGGCACCTACTATGGCACATACATCCCGGATGTTGAACAACGAATGAAAGATGGCCATATCGTATTCGCCCAAGTCGACATCGAGGGCGCGCAGTTCCTCAAAGAGCGTTATGGCGCGACCACGATTTTCATCATGCCCGAATCGGTTGAGCAGTTTCGTTCCCGCCTGCGTGCTCGCAATCCGGAATGGACAGAAAGAGAATTCGACACGCGTATGAGAATTACGGAAAACGAACTGCGTGTGCATGCCCCGCAGTACGATTATCGCGTGGTCAATGCCGATGGTGCACTCGCGGAGACCATCGAGAAAGTGATAGAAATTCTTCGTAAAGAAGGATACAATCTTTGAGTCATGAATCCGATTACCGTACTCTTTTTTGGCTCCCAAGGCGCAGGCAAAGGCACGCAGGTCAAAATGCTGATCGAATTCTTGAAGACAAAATCCGATCGCTCTGTCCTGCACATCGACATGGGACAGGAGCTCCGCAATTTGCGGGACAGCGGCTCGCACAGTGGCAAACTCACCGGCGCGGTGATCGACGAGGGTCGCCGCATGCCGGATTTTATGGCCATTTTCTTACAAACCAAGAAGCTTGTCGATAATTTCTCAGGCGAGGAGCACATCGTTGCCGATGGCCTCGCGCGCGGGCCCGAGCAGACTGCAGCCTACGACGACATGATGAAATTTTACGGCCGCGATCGAGAGTTCAAGATCGTGAATCTCGTTATCAACGACGATACTGCAGTAAAAAGGCTTCTCGCGCGCGGTCGGAACGACGATACCGAAGAGGCGATACGGAAACGACTCGCATGGACCAAAACCGACGTTCTCCCGCAGCTCGAACTCTTGAAGAGTCGTGGTCGCCAGGTCATCGAAATCGATGGTGAGCCCGATGTCGAGACAATTCACAAGAATATTTTGTCTGTGCTAGGCTTGGCGCAATGATAGCCAAGACAAAAGAGGATATTGAGATACTGCGTGAAGGCGGACGCAGGCTCGCACGGCATGTGCATATGCTTGCGGAGAAGGTCGCACCGGGCATTACATCAGCCAAGCTCGAAAAAATTGCTCGAACAATGGTTGAGAAAGATGGCGATGAGCCGGCATTTCTCGGTCATAGAGATCGCAAAGACCAGCAACCATATCCATCCGCTCTGTGCGTCTCCATAAACGATGTGATCGTGCACTCTCCTGCAAGCGAGAACAAAATGACGATACGAGATGGTGATGTGGTATGCCTCGATTTTGGAATCAAACACAAAGGACTCTATACCGATCACGCGACGACTGTGATCGCCGGTACAAAGCACGACCCAGAAGACCTCCGCCTTGTGCGTGGTGCGCACGAGGCGCTACTCCTTGGCATTGGTGAGGCGAAAGTCGGAAATACGACGGGAGATATTGGCCATGCGGTGGAGCGATTCGCCAAGAAAAATGCATTTGGATACCCCAAGAATCTTTCGGGACATGGTGTGGGACTGAAGGTCCACGAAGAACCGCATGTCGCCAATTTCGGCGCTCCAGGATCAGGCGAGAAACTCGTCGAAGGCCTCGTAATTGCAATCGAGCCGATGTTTGCGCTCGGCTCGGGCGAACTCTTCGTCGATAGTGATGGCTATTCATACCGCACCAAAGACGGCTCACGCACTGCACATGCGGAACACACCGTGATTATTCTCGCTGACGGCCCTGAAATTCTCACAAAAGAATAGTATGAACATCTGTGTCTGTTGCTCTTCAAAAGAGGTATCGGAAAAGTACATGGAACCTGTGCGTGAGCTTGGCAAGCGTATCGCCGAAGGTGGTCATAATCTCGTCTGGGGAGGATCGAATCGCGGCATGATGAAAGTAATCGCTGATGCGGTGCAGGAAAATGGAGGCAAACTCATCGGAGTTTCTTTTGAACTTTTGCGCGAACGAGCTCGAAAAGAGGCAACAGAAATGATCGTTGAAAAGGACCTCAATACACGAAAGGCGACTCTCCTCGCGCGTTCCGATGCGATTGTCATGCTTCCCGGCGGTACAGGCACGCTCGATGAAATAACCGAAGTAATCGAACTAAAAGTATTTGAAATGCACAACAAAGCAATTATTGCCCTGAATACCAATGATTTTTACGCGGGACTGAAGACGCAGCTTGAGCGCATGCACGAGGAAGACTTTCTGCACGTGCCTCTTGTGGAACTCATACATTTTGCCGATACGCCGAATGAAGTCATCGAGTACATTACAAATTATGTACCACCTCTGCGGCGCGGAAAATTCTAATCGCAGCTATATAGGATTTACGAAACCCTATATTATTCAAGGTTATTGGGTGCTTCTGATATTTTGAAACTTCCCACATATTTACGAAGATCGCTCTCGTAATTCTTGAAAACATCGCTAAAGAGGTCCATGGTGACCACCGAAGGAAAGTTATGTTCACCACAGTAATCTAAATAACTGCTCCAGCGATACTTTTTCAAATGGGTGAGAGCCGAAGCGATATCATCAATGGTACCTTCGCGCCATTTGCGCGCACCTGTTCGGAAATCGAGAGGATTCAGGTGGATATAATGAAGGATATAGAGAAAATGGGAATCGTGCTCGATCAGGACCTTTTTCGTGCGGCCCTGGAAAAGAGTGCCTGTTCGTTTGTGACGCTCATTGAAGTAGTTGGCGTACCCGACATTCAGTTTTCTCAAAAACAATGACATTCCTCCTTCTATGACTTCTGAGAGTAACAGGTGATAGTGATTTTTCATCAGGCACCACCCATGAATATCAACGATGCGTTTTTTTGTGGCGGGTCGTCGGCCCGGCCCCGATTGCGATTTCTTTCCTGCAATATGGTACTTCATGTTGATTGCAGGGGACGCATCGTTGAACTCATATAAATCGTGCACAAATCGTGTATTGTCACGTTCGTCCATAAATATTGTTCGCTTATCAACTCCGCGATTGAGGGCATGAAATAGTTCCATAACGTGATTATATAGAGTTTACGAAACCCTATATAATGCGTGGTGGGGATATATATTATTTTGATGGTACATACATCGCCAAGCACATCTACAGCAAGAACCTCAAAGAGGGAAAACCTCGAAGAGGGAGGCGTCAACGTCCTAATAATTGGAAGCGGCGGGCGTGAGCACTCACTCGCATGGAAGCTGAAACAATCGCCCCAGGTGGGAAAGATCTATATAGCTCCGGGGAATGGAGGAACGAGCCGAGTGGGAGAGAACGTTGGTATCGCCGCGATCGACATAGAGAAACTTCTCCAATTTGCGCTCGACAAGAAGATCGGTCTCACGGTCGTTGGTCCAGAAAATCCGCTCGAGCTAGGAATCGTCGACACATTCAGAGCAAAAGGATTGGCGATTTTTGGTCCGTCGAAAGCTGCCGCACAGATCGAATCGTCCAAAGCATTTTCGAAAACACTAATGGAGAGAGCCGGTGTACCGACCGCCACGTTTAAAACATTCGCAGATGAACCATCTGCAATCGAATACGTACGCTCGCACGGGGTTCCCATCGTGGTGAAAGACAGCGGTCTTGTGTTTGGCAAAGGTGTCACGATTTGCCGCACACTCCAAGACGCGGAAGAGACGCTCCACGAAATCTTCTCGCACGACAGCAAACAGGTCGTGATCGAAGATTTCCTGGAAGGGCCGGAGATGTCCATTCATGCGATCTGCGCAGGCACGGATTTTCTTCTTTTCCCGGTGTCTCAGGATCACAAAACGATTGGTGAAGGTGATACCGGCAAGATGACGGGCGGTATCGGCGTGATTCATCCGCTACCATTTGTCACACCTGCGCTTATCGAAGAAATAGGAGAGACGATCGTGCAGAGGATTCTCATTGCACTTGAGGAAAATGGCACGCCGTTCTCCGGACTCTTGTATCCGGGACTCATTCTCACAAAGAGTGGACCGAAAGTGCTCGAATACAATTCGCGTTTTGGCGATCCCGAATGCGAGGTCTATATGCGCCTTTTGAAAGGCGACATACTGTCCATCCTGCAAGGTTCCGTAGCGGGTAGTCTCGCAGGCTTGTCTCTCGAATCCGAATCTCTCGGATGCGCGAATCTCATCCTCTGCTCTGGAGGATATCCCGACGAATATAAAAAGGATCTTCGGATTACGGGAATTGAAGAGGCAGAAAAGATTCCGGGTGTCGTCGTTTTTCACTCGGGAACAAAGATCGGTAATGGCCAAGTCGTTACCAACGGCGGTCGGGTCCTCGCAGTCACTGCGATGGGCGCATCGCTCAAAGAAGCACTCGACCGCGCGTACGAGGCAGCGGACAAAATCCAATTCGAAGGCAAGTACCTGCGCCGCGACATCGGCGCGAAGGTACTTCGCTAAGTGATATACTTTTTGCATGTCTCCGCGCTCCATCGCAGAGCGACCGCGTGTTGCGGCACAAGGAAAATTTAAATCTCCCGAAGAGGAGCTCGCCTACTTGCGCGAGCGCGTGCGCGAGCAAGAAAAGGCGCTCGATGTACAGCCAAGCCCGATCGAGAGCGAGCGTATCGCAAAGCGGGAAATTGCCGCGTATGCCGAGACGCCTGCGGCGACCATTTTGCATGAGACAGTGGTGATGCCTGAGCATGATACCGTGCGCCACATGCTCAAACTCGAGCCCGAAGTGCACGACAAACAACTCGATGGGCTCCTCGCGATCGTTGCGCAGCAGGGAATCCGGAATGCGCTCTCTGTCGCGGCACGGATGAAAAACCCGCACCTTGAAGATGATTTTCATCGCGCGCTCGTGCGCTACATAGCGGAAGGCCTGCCCGAAAAAGGCATGAAGCCTCTGGAAAAAGTGAATCGCGCCCTCCACATGGTGCTTTTCGAAGTGCAACCGCAAGCACACGGCGAGGGCAAGGAAGATGAAATGCGCCAAAACAAACTCGAACAACTGCTCGCGTCGTCAGAGCAATTGTATGCCGGTCTTTTGCCGCTGATCGAAACGCACGAAGGTTTTTCGCTTGAAATTGCGGTGCCAGAAGGATCTGAAAGTGCATCGCTTTACCTCGCGATTCCACGAGCCAAGAAAACACTTGCCGAGCGCCTCATGTCGTCGGTATTTCCCAACGCACGCATTTCAGAGAGTCGCGGCGACTACAATATTTTTAATTATGAGGGGTCACATGCGGCTGCATACGGGACGCTTGCCAAACATGCGGCATTTCCACTCAAAACACCCGACATGTTTGAGCACGATCCGATGAATATTTTACTCGCGGCATTTGCCAAGATTTTGAAACACGGCGAAGGTGCTGCGCTACAGATTACGGTCGGTACCGAGGGCGACCGATACAACAAGCATTACAAAAAGATTCTCCGTGAGCTTGAAAAAGGGAAAAATATTCACCAGGCGCTCAAGGTTCCTGAAAGTGAGGTTGCGGAAGTGCTATGGGATGCGGCAAAAATGGTATTTGCTCCAGAAGAGCACGAACGTGAACAGCAAAATGAATATCGTCGTACCTCTGATCAGGTATCGACCGAAGAAATTACACGCAAAATCAAGACACGCATCGCGCCAACGTCCATCCGTCTTGTCTCGTCTGCAAAAGACTCGACGCGCGCAGAGGAGCTCTTGAGCAATTTGATTGCACCGTTCAACCAGTACGACGATCCGAAAGGCAATCATTTTGAATTCAAGCGTGTCGGAAGTTGGAGTATCGCCAATTTTTTGCGCGATTTCACGTATCGCACCTTTGATCACGATATTGCGATGCCACTCTCGCTCGCTGAAATCACATCGATTTTCCATTTCACGGCGGAGCGCGTCACCACGTCACGCGAATTAAAGCGAAGCTTCGGTAAGCAAGCACCTGCGCCGGTGGAAATCGGAGGAGAGGGCATCACGATCGGTATCAATCATTACGGCGCCGACGAGACGCCGGTACACTTCGCTCCCGCAGATCGCTTGCGTCACTGCTATGTGATCGGGCAGACGGGCACTGGTAAGACAGGACTCATTAAGAACATGATCATTCAGGATATTAAAAACGGTGAGGGCATCGCCTTTATCGATCCGCACGGCAACGATATCGAAGATGTGCTCGCGGCAATACCACCGGAGCGCGCAAAAGACGTCATCTATTTCGACCCTGCGTACACGGCGCGCCCGATGGGCCTCAACATGCTCGAGTACGACCGCTCGAAACCTGAGATGAAGACGTTTGTTGTCGATGAAGTGTATGGCATTTTCCGCAAGCTCTACTCCGACGTGCCCGAAGCATTCGGTCCGATGTTTGAGCAGTATTATCGCAATGCCGTGCAGCTGGTTGTCGAACATCCCGAATCCGGCTCGACATTCGTCGAAATCCCACGTGTGTTTGCCGACACGTCATTTCGTAATCTCAAACTCGCGCATTGTCCGAACCCCATCATCGTACAGTTTTGGCGCAAGATTGCCGAGCAGGCGCAGGGCGACCCATCGCTTGAGAACGTCGCACCGTACATCACGAGCAAGTTTGACGTCTTTTTGGCCAACGACATCATGCGTCCGATCGTGGCGCAGGAAAAATCTGCATTCAATTTCCGCGAGATTATGGACGGCAAGAAGATTTTCCTCGCCAATCTCTCAAAAGGTCGCCTCGGCGACAGGAATACCGCGCTCCTTGGTCTCGTCCTCGTCTCGAAATTCTTGCAAGCGGCATTCTCACGCGTGGATTCGAAGGGAGATTTGCCCGTCTTCTACCTCTACATCGACGAATTCCAGAACTTCGCGACGCCATCCATCTCGACAATCCTCTCGGAAGCTCGAAAATACAAGCTCGCACTTACGGTCGCGCACCAATTCATCGCACAGCTCGAAGAAAACATTCGCGATGCAGTGATAGGGAACGTCGGCACCAAGATCTCGATGCGCATTGGTACCACTGATGCAGAATTTCTCGAGAAGCAGTTCGCTCCGGTATTCAGTGCCAAAGATTTGGAGAATCTGCCAAATCGTACCGGCGTCGCGTCGCTTCTCGTTCAGGGAGTGCCCGCGCGACCCTTTACGATCAACACGGTCGAGTTGCCGAAATTCGATCATACCCGTATCGATCCGCTCAAAGAGCTCTCGTACCGCACGTACGGCAAGGCGCGCGAAGAAGTCGAAGCCGAAATCCGGCGCAAATTCGGCCAAGCAGAAGAACGTGCAGCAACAGGTATTTCAGATTCGACGCAACTTCTTCGGTAAGATTTCATCGAACTCCGAAGTGTGATACAGTACCGCGCATGGAACATCCCTCACAAGAAAGAACTCTCGTAATCATCAAGCCTGATGGCATTCAACGCGCGCTCATCGGAGAAATCATCCGCCGCTATGAGCGGCTCGGTCTCAAGCTCGTCGCTCTCAAGCTCATGGTCCCGACCGAAGAGCAGGTGGAAGGGCATTACACACTTGATCCCAATTGGCGCCGAGTAACTGGTGAGAAAACGATCAAGGGCTATCGCGATCGCGGCCTCACGCCGCCTTCCGAAGATCCGCTCGAAATCACTGCGAAGATTCTGAAGGGCCTCAAAAAATACTTGACCGCCGGTCCGGTGATCGCGATGATATGGCAGGGCGCGCATGCAGTTGAGCTCGTTCGCAAGATAACCGGTGGCACCGAGCCGCGAGGCGCTGCGGTCGGAACGATCCGCGGAGATTTCGTGCCAGACTCGTACGTGATGTCTGATCAAGACGATCGCGCTGTGCGAAATCTCATTCACGGATCCGGGTCGGTCGAAGAAGCAGAGATGGAAATACCGCACTGGTTCAAGCCAGAAGAATTGACCGACTATAAGGTGACACACGAAGACATCCTGTATTCGAAAGAGCTGAAAGGAATTCTCGACGAATGATGCAGTATCTCCATCAGAGTACGTACGGACATGCGGGCGGTTTCCACACGGCAAAGCCGATGCTCGCGATGGACACGGGACACATCTACGACATTAAAAATGGGCGCCCCGATGTAAACAATCCCATCTACAGAGTTGATGGGAGCAGGGTGTACAAAACTGCATTCCATCCAGATGGGGCAAGCCCCCACGCGCTTTTTGAGATCCGGGGCGATAAAGTGCATACGACGATGCACCACCCCGAGCACAATCCATCGGCTCACACCTTTGAAATAAAGCCGCACCCGTAAAGTTCATCCCGTTAGAAATTGCGCACGCGCTTGCGCGCCCGAAGGGCTCGGATGAGCTATTTCTAGCGGGATTCATCTATACTTCGGGAATCGGGTGTATACTTTCTGGTAGCGGCGCGTACTTAAACCTGCTTGGTTCAAGTAAGGGAGTCTCATATCGTCTGAAGCATTGCGCTTTAGTTCTGCGGACACCCACCTGGTATTCCAACCCAGGCTTGCCGTACCGCCGCACCCAAAAAACCGCCGAAAGGCGGTTTTTTGGGTGGTAGGATTTCGGCATGAGTGCAAAAATAATATTCTACGGCGGCGTTGGTACCGTGACCGGAGCAAATTTTCTTCTCAATACCTTGGCTGAGCAGGTAGGATCCCCTTCGGGACACTCGGAACAGGGAAAAAAGATTCTGATCGATTGCGGTGCGCTCCAGCAAGAATATCTTGATCAATTCGATACGGTAAACGCTGCACAGTTTCCGTACGATCCAAAAAGTATAGATGTGCTCATCGTGACACACGCACATGCGGATCATATCGGGCGCATTCCGAAACTCGTGAAAGATGGATTTCGAGGCATCATCTATTCGACGCCGCCGACCAAGGATCTCTCGGAAATCATGTTTGACGATGCGATCGGGATCATGGAAACAAAAGCAGAAGAAGTTGGCTGCGATCTACTCTATGACCACAAAGATGTCGAGCTTGCACTCAGTCTCTGGCAGGGAGTCGACTACCACCAGAGAGTCTCGATAGATGATTTCTCGTTTTCGCTTCTCGACGCGGGACACATTCTCGGATCCGCATTGGTGAAGCTCTCGCGCAAGGGAAGAGTGATTCTTTTTACAGGAGATCTGGGCAATTCTCCTGAACCGCTCCTGCGCGATACCGAGAGTCCGGAGGGTGCCAACTACATTGTAATGGAGAGCGTCTATGGAGATCGAGTGCACGAAGGCCGAACTGAGAGACGCACGCACCTTCTGGAGATTGTTGATGAAACGCGCGAGAGAGGCGGTGTACTGATCATTCCATCATTTTCGATCGAGCGCACCCAAGTGTTGCTCTATGAACTAAACGCCATGGTCGAAGATGGTGCAATGGCGTCGATCCCGATCTACGTCGACTCTCCTTTGGCGATCCGCATCACCGAAGTTTTCAAACGTTACGCAGGACTTTTCAACAGTGCCGCGCAAGAGCGGATACAAGACGGGGACAATCTATTCGCATGTGCGGGACTCAAAGTTGTAAAAAACAAGAGTGAATCCGAAATGATTCATCGAAGCCCAAGCCCTAAAATCATCATCGCGGGTGCTGGCATGTCGGGTGGCGGGCGCGTGCGAGCACACGAGAAGTTCTATTTAGGCGATCGGAAAGCAACCGTTCTCTTTGTTGGCTACCAAGCCCCAGGCACGCTTGGGCGTCGCATTCAAGATGGTGAGAAAAAGGTACGCATCGACGGAGAATATATAAAGGTGCATGCGCGTGTCGAGACGGTGAGCGGCTACTCGGGGCATGCGGATCGCAATCAACTCCTCGATTTTGTCGAGAAAGCGGGAGAGCGCCTCGAAAAAGTCTTTGTTGTCATGGGTGAAACCGGCTCGTCTCTTTTTCTTGCGCAACGCGTGAAGGATTTTCTCGGTGTTGAGAGCGCTGTTCCCCAGAAAGGAGACGAGGTGATACTTGCGTGGTGATAAAAGGGCTCGAAGCCATGTGATTTTCTCCATCGCAATCACATTCGGCCTGCTGGCCTCAGTACTTCCTCGCTCAGCGCTCGGTCGCTGGCAAAAAATACTCGCTTCGACTCTGTAATTTCTGTAATTCAATGTTACAATAAGCTCAAATGAGGAAGATGTTACACCCGAATCACTCGGCGGTACCGCTCAACTTCTGCCGCCTGCCCGACGGCTACGGTGTCGTGAAAATCGGCGTCTCCGGTGCCGCTGATACCACCTACGCAGGACTCGATGCATTTGAAAAGGCAAAAGAGATCGGGCGCGAGATCGCACGGCAAGGTGCGATTATCACGACCGGCGCCACAACGGGTTTTCCGCTCTACGCAGCAATGGGAGCAAAAGACGAGTGCGGTTTCTCAATCGGCCTCTCTCCGGCAGCGACGGAGCGCGAGCATGTCGATACGTACAAGCTCCCACTCGAATATATGGATGTTGTGATCTACACCGGCTTTGGATACTCGGGCCGCGATATTCTCTTCGTGCGCTCCTCCGATGCGATGATCATCGGCCCGGGCCGTATCGGTACGATCAACGAATTCGTCGTCGCCTACGAAGATCGTCGGCCGATAGGAATCTTGCGCGGGAGCTCGGACACCGATGAGCTTCTCGATCTCATCATCGACGCTGCGCATCGTCCGAACCCAAACATTATTTTCGAGACGGACCCCAAGGCGATTGTAGAGCAACTCATCGAAATGGTCGGCAAACAAAAAGAAGAACTGCAGCTTGCGTACAACAACCACGATGGGTGGTCGGCGACTGGGAAGGGGGCGGAGGTAATACTATAGAGCAGGCGAAGTGCGCTCGAAAAACGGGTCGGCTCTGCTGAGCCGCCCTGCGGCTCGACCTCAACGGTCTTGCGCAGCTTTTCTTACGCACTTCGCCTGCTCTATAAGAGAAAGAGGTTAGAAGTAAAAGTCTCTCTTCGTTCGGGACTTTTACTTTGCGAGTTGCTCGGCAAACCGCGTGAATGTTTCGGGGTGGTTTTTGGCAAGTTCGGCCAATACTTTGCGATCGATTGCAATATTCGCTTTTTTCATCGCGCCGATCAATTTTGAATACGAAAACCCTGCTTCACGGGCCGCGGCGTTGATACGGAGCGTCCAGAGATTGCGATACTCGCGCTTTTTTGCTTTGCGGTGGCGGAACGCATAGCTGCCCGCATGCTTGATCGCTTCTTTTGCAACGCGCTCTTTCGATTTGCGACCAAAACGGTACCCCTTGGTCTGCGCCAAGATGTACCGGCGATGCTTCGACTTCATCGTTCCTCTTTTTACTCGTGACATAAAATTTTTACTGAAATTTTACCCTGAGCTTGTCGAATGGGTTGTTCATCATGAGAGAAATCGACTGCGGTTTTGCTGCGTCATTTCCATACCGCGGACACGGTGTTTGCGCTGACGCTCGGAGCCAGAGCGCTTTGCATTGAAATGGTTATGGCCGGGAGCGCGAGCAATGATCTTGCCCTTTTTCGTGACCCGAAGTCGTTTAAGAAACGATTTATTTGTTTTCATAGGGTTGATTTGCCTGCCCCGTAGCCAGCGCGTAGCGCTGTGGTACTGGAGTTCGTTTTCATGGATGAAAGAGAGGCCTCTGCGGCCTTGGGCACAAATATACTCTTTTTTATCCATTAATCAAGGGTTTCTTGGGATCCTGGAGCGGGAGAATCAGGGGCGTTTTCCGCGACCGGCTTTGGCGTTCTCGGCGGAGCTTTCCTCGAGGCATCGCGCTCAATCGCGACGGAAAGGCCCTTGGGACTCTTCTTGATATCGTCTGCGATCTTAAATCCTTCGGGGATGATCGCGAGGAAGCGCTCGAGCCGCTCCTTGAGGAAGTTGAATTCCATATACTTGTAGCGACCCCAGAGGAAGAGATCGATTTTGACGCGGTGTCCTTCACGAAGCCACAGTGCAATTTTTGAAGCTTTGATATTCATGTCGTTCGTCGATGTCCCTATTTTGACCTGCGCCTCTTTCGTCTCCGTGATACGCGCTTTCGACTTCACTTCCTTATCTTTCTTTTTTTGCTCGTATTTGAATTTGCCGTAGTCGGTGATTTTGCACACCGGGGGATTGGCGTTCGGCGACACTTCGATCAAGTCGAGTCCGAGGGACTGCGCTTTTTCGAGCGCTTCGCGAATCGGCAAGACACCGAGGTTTTCACCCTCGGGTCCGAGGCAGCGCACTTCTTTTGCGCGTATGCCCTCGTTCATGCGGACCTGAGCTTTTTCCGCTTGCGATGTATATTTGGTAAATCCCATTTGTGCGCAGAACTATACCACTCGCACTCGTATTTTGAAAGACAAAAGAAATTATTTGTTGTCGCGCATGTAGGTCCACGGCTGCGGAGACCCTGGGGTCGGAATGTACGCTTTGTATTTAAGGAAATCGCGGATCGATAGGAGTGCATCGCGGAATGTGGTGAGCATCGAGATGTACAGTGATTGATTCTGGAAAATCGATCCCGCAATGCTCGTTCCGCCAAAATCCGGTGTCGCAAACGTTTGCTGCAGCGCGATCTGGCCGCCAGTGATAGAGGTCGGAAGTGGACCTGTCGTATCAGGGAGCGGATGCTGTCTCGTGCTGTCATCCCTGGTGATATCACCGAGGTTTGTATTCAGCGTAACCGGTATGGATTTTGACGTATCGATTGATGCACTGGGATTCGATTGTTCACCTGCAATGAGAGAAATGATGTCGAATGCCGATTGAGGAGTACTGGTCGCTTTTGTCGAGGTCGCTTTCGTAGAAATCGGTGTACTCGTCGGCAGCTTTGAGAGGAGATCCGAAATTGGCCTTGGGGTCGGAAGTACGGTATCTATTTGTGATGGATTAATTGCAGATGTCGACACAGGAACTGATGAGGGCGTCGCGCTTGGTATCGGTTGCGAAGTGACAGGTTGTGCCGGTATGAGAGTTTGTGACGTTGGTACAGAAGGCTGCAGGGGTGGAGCTGCGAGTTGCGGCTGCATAAAGCTCGTGAGGGGATTTCCAAATGGTGAGGGATTCTGGTATGGAGTTCCTGTATCGTCTGAGAGCCAGCCTCCAGAGGGGATTTGCGGCTGCTGAGTACCGCTTACATTGCCACTTGGCTCGATATGCCAGGGCTCTACGAGCATCGGATATCGAAGTCCAAATTGTGCTGCATTCGCGTGCGCCCACTTGCAGGCGGAAAGTCTTTGAATGCAGATCTCAGTATTTCGCTGTCCGGCTCCAAAGTTCGAATGCTGACCACTATATCGAAAATCAATCGCGAGCCCGAAATTATGTTTTGATCTCCCGGGAGGCGCGACCGGAGCACCCGCTTTACCTTTGGCTTCGTACTCAGCATAGAGTTTCTTTTGGAGGTCCACCGACCGGTATCCAGATCCGATCGTTATATCTTGTCCTGCCGCTTCAGCAGCCTTAGTGAATTTATACGCACGACATGCAAAATCGGAATTCAATCCGCTTACGCTGTCGGGACGCCCTGTTTTATTCTTGGTCTGTAGGTACGGGTACGGACTCTCAGGGCAATTGCCGTTTAAAAGTGGTTTGTCTTTATCGCAAAATTGTCCACTCTTCAGCACGGTCTCCGCCTCCGCAACACCTGATGCTTTGAGTCCTGCTATTTCTTCAGGGGTTATTACATGACAACCGGGGCTGAGGGTTTGTGCCGAAACGTATGATATCCATACAAAAGATACGAGCACGAATACAGTTATTGAACGAGCGTACATGCACGAAGTATAGCGGCCAAAGACCATCTTTCGTTTGTGCAGTGGGGATTAGAAATCCTTGCACGCATCAGCGGCCCATAATCCTTTTTTCTGTTCGCGTGCCTCGCGTTCGGCAGCTCTGAATGTAGCTTGGTATTTGTAGGGGAGATTGTACGTGTACTCGTGTCCGTATCCTTCGCGAATCATATATTCATTCATGAGCAGTCCTTCTTGTGTGCTGTCGAGCGGCGCGTAGATATAGGCGAGGAGTCTTCCGTACTTGTCGAAGCGACCTTGTGAAGGATCCTCTTGGACACGCACGTATTGTGTGGTCAGGATGCGTTTCATCTGGTCGGATGCTTCATGTCCAAAACATTCGACCGGTACACGAGGATCTACAGACTCTGGCGTATCGAGCCCGATCAGTCGCACACGCACACCTTTTCCTTCGATTGAGACAATGATCGTGTCGCCATCCACGACGCGAACAACCGGATACCACTCTTTCGGATCGAGTGCCGTCGGCGTTGATGTAGCTAATGAGCTCTCTTTGACGAAACGGACTTCGCCGCCGAGGAAATACCCGATCGCGATGAGCGCGATGAGCGTACATGTGACAAGGGCACGTCGCGACATCATGTGCGATCGGCTCGTTTTTTGTACTGATCCCACGCGACTGCTCCGAAGAAATAGATCACACCACCCATGGTGATGAGAAATGCGACTCCGTCCTCTTGGGCGACCAGGTATTTGAGCGGTGCGAACAACGTGTCCATGCCGACAGCATAGCTCCCGTAGCGGTACGTGCTATCCACAGGCTTCATATTGACTACAGAACGATCGTTCTAATATACTTGAGACATGGAGAATTACCGCGAATCTCTGACCCGTTTCTACGAAAAGCATCATCGCATGCCGTCGTTTTCTGAGTTGATGAAGCTCTGGAGTTACAAGACCAAAAGTGCCGTTAATTACCGACTCGAGCAACTCATTGATGCGGGAATTGTCCGAAAGGAGGGTGGCCACCTCATCCCCGACCGCATGGCTGGCGTTCCACTCCTCGGGCTCGTCGAAGCAGGCTTTCCGTCGCCCGCTGAGGAGGAGCTTCTCGACGTCATGAGTTTCGATGATTACCTCACGCCCAACAAAGAGTCAACGTACATTCTCAAGGTTAAAGGGGATTCAATGATCGATGCGGGTATCCAAGAAGGAGATATGGTCATCGTCGAGCGCCGTGCGACATACAAGCCGGGGCAGATCGTCGTCGCATCAGTGGATAACGAGTACACGATGAAGTACCTGCGCCGTTCGACTTCCTTCGACAAGACTCAGGATAGGTCGCTCACGACAGGCAAGAAAGAAGGTGAATACTATTTGGAACCTGCAAACAACAAATACCAACCAATCTACCCGAAAGAGTCGTTCCGAATTGAGGCAGTAGTGACCGCCGTCGTAAGGAAATATTAATAGCTAGATTACTCACAATGAAAAAAGTAGATACGTGGCTCAATATCCAGAATTACGTGCGCGATGCGTCGGGGAGCACACCGGTTTCGACGATTCTCGTGGACGTTGAATTTCTTGCGCGCATTGATCCGATCCGGAAACCGACGAAGCGCAACTGGTTTACGAGGCGCCGACTGCGCTAAATACGATGGCCTGGAATGCTCCGCGATCGTTTCCGCGAGCGATCCTGCACATCGATGGGGACTCATTCTTCGCTTCGTGTGAGGTGGCCAAAAATCCACAGCTCCGTGGCAAACCAGTCATTACCGGACAGGAACGCGGTATCGTCTCGTCGATGACGTATGAGGCGCGAGCTCTCGGTGTTCGCCGTGCAATGTCGCTCCATGAAATTAAAAGGAAATTCCCGGAAGTAATTATCTTGCCTTCCGACTACGAAACCTACAGCATTTTTTCTCATCGCATGTATGAAATCGTTCGCCGCTACACACCCGTGGTCGAAGAGTACTCGATAGATGAATGCTTTGCCGATCTCACGGGACTTCGCCGGACGCTCCGGATGCCGTACCCCAGAATAGTCGCGTCGATCAAGCGCGATTTAGAGCAGGAGCTCGGGATGACATTTTCCATCGGACTCTCAGCAACAAAAGTGCTCGCGAAACTCGGATCAAAGTGGCAAAAGCCCGCAGGGCTCACGTTGATCCCGCTCTCGGACACCAGAAAATATCTCGAGACCACACCGATCGGCAAGATTTGGGGAATCGGGCCTAACACTTCCGCGTACCTACAGAAATTTGGTATTCAGACAGCATACGATTTTACGATACGCTCAGAAGCGTGGGTCTCTGAAAAGCTTTCGAAACCCGGATACGAATTGTGGAAGGAGCTCAATGGCGAATCGGTGCTCGCGGTCGATGGGGAAAGTCGCGAGACGTACCAATCGATTTCAAAAACAAAAACCTTCACGCCACCGAGTCGAAGCCGCACTGCAATTTTCTCGCAGCTTTCAAAAAATATTGAGAACGCGTGTCTCAAGGCGCGGCGGTGGAACCTCTCATCTTCGCATATCTTTTTCTTCCTTAAGACGCAGGAATTTAAGTACCACGGCTGTGAGATCAAGCTACCGCATCCGACGAACGTGCCTCAGGACATGCTCCGTGCGGTCAAAGATCACTACCTTTCTGTATTTCGAAGTGGAGTGGAATATCGCGCAACCGGGATAACTCTCATGCATTTACAAGACGCCGATACAAGGCAGCTTGATCTTTTTGGAGCGGTGAGAAAATCGGAAGGACTCCAACACGTATTTACATCGGTCGACGCGCTCTGTGAGCGTTTTGGCAAACATGCGATTTTCCTCGGAAGCAGCTTCTACGCGATGACACATGCAGGGCACTCTGGTACGAGGGGCGAACATGCAGAGCGCACCGACGCACTCTTCCGGGGAGAAAACATGCGCCAGAGAATCGGCATACCGTATCTCGGAGAAGTTGCCTAAGAAAATCCTGAGGAGACCTTCACCCGCGGTTCACCAGAAGGGAGCTACGCTTTTTGGGTCTGGAGGTACGCCTCCGACTTTACTCTTAAAAAACATCTATGGCGGATACAATCGTTAATACACCAGGCGCAAATCGCGATGAGGGCTCGGCACTCGGCTGGGTCGTCGTACTCATCGTGTTGCTCGCGGTCATTGTCGCGGCGGTTCTCTGGTACCGAAACGCAACTCCGGCACCGAGCGGTAGTACCTCCAATATCAATGTCACCATCCCAAATACCGGTGGCGATGGGGGAGGAAGTAGCGGCGGAACAAGCCCAGGTGGGTCTCCTGGCGGGTCAACCGGCTACTAAGAAAAAACACGTAGCAAGAGCCGCCGTGAGGCGGCTCTCTCGCGTCGAGCATCCCGTGCTAAGGTGTATCCATGAAAACATTTGTACTTGCACTGATCGCATTGGTGCTCGCAGGGATCGGCTTTGGCATCTATGCGAAATATCGACCACAGCCGATCATCACGCAAAATCAAAATGCTCAAGCGGCGTCAGTTTCAACAGCTCAGGTCAAAGAAGAGTCAACCGATTATGCAATCGACGTCGAGTATCCGCAATTTGGCATCGCAGAAATCGATGCACGGATCCGCTCTTCGGTCGAATCCATGGTAACTTCGGTAAAAGAAGAGGCCAAGAAAGATAGACCGGCTGCGGAGGGTTTTCGCAAGTACGAACTTCTCGGTGGATTTGATCGCGCATATATAGGTGACGACGTGGTAAGCGCGCGCATTACATTCGGACAAGATTTTGGCGGCGCACATCCGCTCCCAATCATCACAACATTCAATTTCGACCGCAAAAACGGACAGGGAATCACTTTGAATCAAGCGCTCGGTATGATCGGTCGCACACTCCCGCAGGTTGCAGTTGGTGCCAAAGCGCAACTCGACCAAAAGCTCGGATCCGACGTAATCGCACCTGAAGGAGCGGATCCGAAAGCAGAAAACTATGAGACATTTCTCATAGAAAAGGAGAGGGTCACTTTTATCTTTCAGCCGTATCAGGTTGCGCCGTATACTGCAGGCGTGCCAGAGGTTTCATTTGCACGAAAATAAAAGCTCCGACACACTGCTCACATATTCATTAAGTATCAAACGCGATTATGGAGGACGCTCAAATGCCGACCCCAAAGGGAATGAGTAACAAGATATGGTACGTTATCGGCGCGATCGTAGCCGTACTTTTGATCGGCTGGCTTGCGACGCGTGGCATGAGCTACGGCGCAGCGCGTATGGCAGGCGCCAATGTCGATCAGCACATGGATGGCTCAACCACGTATTCGAACGGCGAAGGCTCGGTCACTGTCGGCGGGGGCAGTATGCCGGATAACTGGCCGTCGGACGCACCGGCAAATTATGCAGGTGCTTCCATTCAGTATTCGGGTAATTCAAATCCGCAGACAGGTAAATCTGGCGCAGCGGTCGTCTACACGGCGCGCGGATCGTCGACTGATGTGCTCAATTACTACAAATCAGAGCTTGCTTCAAAAGGCTGGAAAATCGAGGGTACATTCAATGCCAACGGTACGACAGCGCTCTCGGCGCGCAAGGACACGCGCGTGATGGCTGTTTATATCGTGCCAGGTGCTGAGGGAATGGTTGCGGTAACCGCAGGTATCGAGCTCTAAGTTTCATCTGCAACAAAAGCATCGGGCGTCGCGGAGGTGAAAACTCCGCGACGCCCCGTTCAACTCCTCCGCTGAGCTATATTGAATACATATGATCGAGCGATCCCATACGCACAACAGAGAGGCTGCAGAAGCGGCGGGAAACCGTTATCTCTCGAACCTCGGTCTGTCATGGGGAGAACTCCAAGGAAAAAGAATACTCGACGTAGGAGCGATGAGCGCTGAATTTGAAAACGCGGCTCGTCGACGAGGAATCAATGTCATTTCTCTGGATAAAGGACTCGATGATGGCGAATACGCGCCGCCGACCGATAGTCGATTTGTCGTCGCGAATGCCACGAAGCTGCCGTTCAAGGATGAATCATTTGATTATGCGCTGGCGCATATGTCTGTCATGAACTATATAGAAAACGGCTACGAAGAAAAATATCTGAACTATGTCGAAGATGCGCTTCGTGAGGCATGTCGTGTATTGAAGCCCGATGGACAATTCCGCTTCACAGACACATTGCTTGATGAACAAGAGTTGCAGCGAGGAAGCGCAGCGGCGCCGGACAAGAAAAGTGATGCCTATAAAGAGTGGCGCATGGAACGTGAGCATCAGGCGCTCGAAGAAATGGCAAAACGTGCGGGCTTTCGTGAATTGAAACTTGTGCAATATCCGGACTCACATCCGGAAAAAGAAGAATACAACCTCTCGCACTATTACATTGCAATTAAGGGGGATTCTCATTAGTCTTACCCTCTCTCTGAGGACGAGAACAATTGGAACTCGCTCAAAGCCGTACACGAAAGGCCCAAAGGATTACTTTGGGCCGTCGCGTTTCCTGTTGTGGAGTAATCATATCATTCGCTCGAACCTATTTTGAACGGAACTGACTCGCGCGCTCCGCGCGCGTGGTGGCACAGTACCGGATCGTACGATTCGGTTTCGTGGTGACTCTCTTGGGCGCGCGAGTACGCGCGCCCTCGAACCCCCGCCCCGCCGCTTTCCATTCTTTTTTATTTTTCGCGGGGGAATGCAAAATTGAATGGCGGCGGGGCGCAAACCCGAACGGCTCAACATTCCCTTTGTGTGAGCCGTTAGATACAAATGCAATATTGAGCCTCGTGCATTCTATTGTCGCTAGCGGTCGGCCAGAGCCACGGGGTGTCACCCTCGGCATCCGCCTCGGGCATTTTCGCTAGGGCTACTCGCGCCTAGATGCCTCGGTGCGCTGCTATTCCGCGCTACTCCCGCCGTGCTCGGCGGTAGCGCGGGCAGCGCCTCTGATTGGGGGAAGGAAGGCATCCTTCCCCCAGCTCGGTCTCCGCTTCGCAGCTGTCACCTAACGCCACGGCTATATTGGACTTTCTTTGTTTGCTTTCCTTTGTGCCTCGCATGTACGGGCCTTCAGCGTCCGCCCATCGCACAACCCCTATCCTCGTTTTCAATATTTCTTTCGTGGTGTCGCTTCCGCTTTTGGATTCAAATGTTGCAAGAGAACGGCGGCGCTCATCCGTCGGCCTGGCCGCCCTAGCGAAAATGCCCGAGGCGCAAATGCAAATGCGCTTGCCCCCAGAGCCCGCGCGAATACGCGCGGGCTCTCCCACCCATGCGCGCGCAGAATCCCCGCCGTGGCAGAGTCAAAGTACGGCGGGCTCCCAAGTTCTTTCTTCTCAAAACTCATTTATTACCTTCCGATTTGTTTCTGAGTGCAGCAAGTTTAGCGAACGGGCTGTTCGGATCAATTTCTGCCTCAGGCTGCCCTTGAGGATTCTGAAGTTTCTCTCCTGCTTTTCTATTCGGGCCACGTTCATTGCTTTCCCGTAATACTATCAACCCTGCCTCTAAAATTGCCGCGACATCGCCAGATTTCGTTAAATCAAAGAATCGGCCTATTACATCCGAGAGATCATTACCAAGCGACCGTCTAATATCGTCCTGTCTTCGTTGTCGCCCATACTCAGCATTCGCATTTTTGTCGAACAGTGCTATTGCTCTTTCAAGGCCGAGTTTTTGACGTGCCGACTCGGCTAACGCACGGGCTACATCCAAATCTCCTCCAGATACGCCATATTTTTCCTCATCAGCAGCACTTTGATCCTTTTCGTTCTGTAATGCTTCTTGTTTGGCTTCAATACGCCCCTTGTATTCTTGCTCTTGTCGCGTACGTTCAGCAACCACCGGAGCCATAAGCTCTCGTATTCGAGCCTCTCGCTCATCCATTTCTCTCATTCCGTCACGCAGTTTCTGCTCGTCGTAGCGATCAACATCCCCCTTACCGTACTCTGGGACAATATCGTATGACCTCAGACCATACCTGTACGCTTCTCCAATGACGGCTCTCAGCCCCTCGCGTTTTTCCAAGTACTCTTCTACTACCTGTTTGAGTGCAAGAGCTTCCGAATACTGTTCGCTGATTCTCTCCTCCTGCTGTGCATATATATCCGGCAAGAGTGCTGCAATACCATCCCGAGCACCTGCCGCACCTTCTTTCCTTACGAAACCCTCAAAGAGAGCACCTTTCTCCATTGGAAAATCAGTTTCTTGGAAAAACTTGTCATTGAGGAGTTGATCCCGAAGATCAATTTCGAATTCTTGAGACGTCCCTCTTACTTCTTTATCCGCTTTTCGTGCGTCGTGCGCAATAATAGCGTAGGCGGTTCCGATCACCCAAGATTCATATCGATCTTCGTTAAAGTAAGAAGGATTCGGGCCGCCCCCCATGATAATCCTTTCGACGACCGACAACGAGAAATACGCCGGATCGATTCCGGAACCCGCGAACCATTGTCGAGTGGCTGCCGCTTTTGCTTCTGCCCATTCTTCCGTCCTCGAGTAATCTTCCTGACGCTTGATACCTTCTTCAAAAGCAAGCTCTCTCGCCTTCTCCGCCTCCTGACCGATTCTTTGCTGTTCAGCTTGGTAATCACTAACATTTTTCTGAAACTCTGTGATCGATCCAATATCTGCAGAAGTGACACCCGCAGCGAATCTCTTCGCTTCTTCATCGTTGAATCGCGGAAAAGAATACGAACCAGACTCCTTCAATGCGCTCGCGATAATTTCCGCTTCCGTTGCACCGTTTGCTTTTGAGAATGCGTAGCTGCCAAGCAATAATCCATGTTTATTCACCCACTCTGCTCCCATCGCCCGTTCAAAAATCGTCTGCGCTCCTTCTCTTAACGTGACAAGTTCTCGACGAGACTTCTCTTCGGAATCGATAACACCTTGAATATCAGCTTGCCAGCCCCGCTCTCCTTTTACGGGGTTGAGGAACAATTCAATTTCTGTGTTACCCGACTCGATAGCAGTGCGCGCTTTATCGGAAAGGTTAGTAACATGAACAAATACCTCCCTTTTGCCATCCGGAAGTGGCTTGTCCAATCGCAGAAAACCAAAGCCCCTATCCTTGATCCAACGGGTAATTTTTCCTCTCCGAAGTTTTTCGGATGATTCTTTACTTTCTATCCCTTCTTCAGTTCCATCGTCTGCGCCTGATTCTTCTCCTGGTGCAGATCGCGTTGTTTGCCATTTCTCTCTTAAATCCATAATCAGATTATATGCTACATATTTTAATTCCGTGTGGTCGAGTGTTGATACAAAAATTTGACAAAAGTAAATATAGTATGTAGAATACGGTCGGTTTGCCGTACACCACTCAAGTACGGAAGTCGTCGTTTACCTCACGCTTGAGAAGTGGGGACCGGCGCTGCATGGATAGGAGAAACATCCATGTTCGTGACAAGAAAGAAGCTCCGCCGTCTGCAAGAGCAGGCGGCAACAGCAGCCGCAGCATCGGCCGATCGGGCCGACGGCCGAATTTCTTGGTTGGAGAGTGAGGTCGCGCGCTTGCGCGACCTCCTCCTCGGCCAAGCGACTAATGCGGCAGGCGACAACGAGCCTCTCGCCGCGGCCATGCGTGATGTCGCCGATCTCGCGGCCGACGTGACCGGCTGGGACAATAACGCGTCCCATGTTGCGTACTGTCAACATCTCTATGTCGCGGAGGTGCTCGGCAGGTTTCTCGCGGCTCTGCCGCGAGAGAAAGTCGAGTTCGTGCCGGTCGGCGGTAAGGAGGCGCTGGTGGCGGCGTTCTCCCAGCTGATCGACGCCGCAGTCTATGATATCGGCGTGAGGGGCCACCCCGCCCCGAACGCGGGTGCCTACCGCAGCGAAGTCGCCGCTGTCGTCGACCAGCATTGCAAGTAGGGAGGAGACAATGAACTTTGAAATTCTCGGCCTCCTCGTCCGTGTGGACGAGGAAGTGAAGCTCCTCTCCGCGAGCGGCTGGCTCGCAGGCGAGGTGCCCTCCAACGACCCGAGGCTCGACCACACGGTCGAGTCCCTGGGACTCCGCACGCAGCCCCGTAAGACTCTGCGGGCTGCGGGATTTGCCACCGTCCGTGATCTCCTGACCCAGGACTTTACTCGGGTCCCAGGAATCGGGACGAAAAGCAAATACAACTACGCGAAAGAGGTCGATGCCGCACTCCAACGGCTCGGTCTCCATCGCGGCACTAAGATCGCCGAGTAGCAATACTCACCACCTGTCCGTGTAGGTGGGTCGTTCTTCAACCAGCGAGAGTCCACGGACTCTCGCTACCTCTCAGGATGCGTATCCCGACTGATGAGTCCAAAAGGACGAAAGGTAAATTGCAAGTTTAAATCTCGCCCCGCCGCCCATTCAATTTTTAAAAAACCCGCGAAATAGATGAGAATGGAGGAGTGTGCGGCGGGGCGGGGCCGAGGGCGCGGCGTACTCGCGCGCCCGAGAGAGTCACCACGCAATCGAATCGTGATGCGGAGTACAAAGCCACCACGCGCGCGGAGCGCGCGGCTACCGTTGCTCGAAAAAGGTTCGCGCAAAGGTTAGAATTAGATCACAAATAGAAACCTCGGTAGCGGAGAGGGCAAAATTTTCGCGCGCCGCAGGCGCGCGAGTGTGGGCGAGGGCGAATTCCTGCATGCGGGTGCGGGCGAATTGGGAGGGCGGGCATGGGTGCAAGAAATAAAATCGTGATACTCTAGTCATATGTTTTGAATCCAAAAGCAATCTATATGTCCAAACCAAAATATTTTCTCTACGCGCGCAAAAGCACCGAGGACGATGACAAGCAAGTGATGTCCATCGAGGCGCAACTTTTCGAGTTACGCGAGTATGCGCGCAGAGAAAATCTTGAAATTCTTGAGGAATTTCAAGAGTCGAAAAGCGCAAAGAGTCCGGGGCGCGAAGTGTTCAATACGATGATGATGCGCATTGAGCGCGACGAGGCAAATGGAGTGATTGCGTGGCATCCCGATCGCTTGGCGCGCAATTCGATTGACGGTGGGCGCATCATCTATGCGGTAGACACTTCGCAGATAGTCTCTTTGCGCTTCCCGACCTTTTGGTTTGAACCAACTCCGCAAGGCCTCTTTATGTTGCAAGTGGCGTTCGGCCAGTCGAAATACTATTCGGACAATCTCAAACAAAATGTTGAACGCGGTATGAGGCAAAAACTGCGCCGAGGTGAGTGGTTGACCCGCGCACCCTTTGGCTATGTAAATAATCCGCGCACGCGGAATATCGAGCCTGATCCGGTCAAATCTAAAGTGATCGTGCGCGCATATCACGAATATGCCAAAGGAACGTACACGCTGGTATCAATGGCGCAGTTTTTGGCCGAGCATGGAGTTGCACAACGGGCCGGAACGCCACTTGGGAAAGCTTCCGT
>JACRFJ010000019.1 GCA_016217935.1 Candidatus Kaiserbacteria bacterium | reverse complement strand
GACGAAGGGAAAACAGCTTACGAACATGCGTTCGAAGTCCTCCGATGAGGCGATCAACTTGGTACCTCCTTTTGAACTTTCGATCGAGCGCGGATTAGAGGTGATGGCAGAAGATGAATACCTCGAGATCACCCCGCAATCCGTCAGGCTCCGCAAGCAATTTCTCTCCGAAACAGAACGTTCGAAATCGCGTCGGGGATAGCCGGTTTTGTATACTTATCCGCATGCTCTATGCGGATCGGACAGAAGCAGGGAAGCGGCTCGCGGATGAGCTGCAGAAAACGAACATGCCCCAGCCGCTCGTCCTCGCACTCGCGCGCGGCGGCGTCCCCGTTGCGCTTCCGATCGCCCGTGCACTCTACTGTCCGCTCGATACGTTCGTCGTGCGCAAAATCGGCGCACCATTCAATCCCGAATTTGCTGTCGGCGCTCTCGGGCCGCACGACACGGTCATTCTCGATGACGAATCGATACGTGCATCCGGGTCGTCCCGCGCCGCAGTCGAAGGAGTTATCGGTAAAGAACAATCCGAGATGCGCCGCCGCATCGATGCGTACCGAAGCGGCAGTTTTGCCGCGGGGTACATCCCGAAGACCGTGATTATCGTCGACGACGGTATCGCGACCGGGCTCACCGCGAAGGCGGCGCTCGTCGCGGCACGCGCGCGGCACCCGAAAGCGCACATCGTGCTCGTCGTGCCGATTTGTCTCGGGGATGCGGCACACCACGTGCACTCGTTCGCGGATGAAATCATGTGCCTCGATGCGCGTACCGATATGCATGCGATCGGACAAGCATACGGAGACTTTGAACAGGTCGCGGACGAAGAAGTAACGAAAATCCTCGAAGATCACAAAGCCCGTTTGTTATAATCACGGCATGAAAAGACCCATGCCGCAATCCGATGAGGAGTGGAGAGGGATGTTAACTCCCGAGCAATATCAGGTACTTCGCGAGAAGGGAACCGAGGCACCTTTTACGGGTGAATACGTGCATGAAAAGGCAGATGGTACATATGAATGTAAAGCGTGCGGGAATCCGCTCTTCTCATCAGATGCAAAGTTTGAATCTGGGACAGGCTGGCCATCATTTGATCAGGCACTCCCTGGTGCAATCGAGCAGCATGTCGACAATTCACACGGCATGCGTCGCACCGAGATCACCTGTGCACGGTGCGGCTCGCACCTCGGACATGTATTTGACGACGGACCGACTGCGACGGGGAAGCGTTACTGCATCAATTCCGTCTGCCTCGATTTGGAAGAGAGCTAATCATCTCGGCCACAAAGTGTCACGACCGTGACACTTTGTGGCCGATGTCCAACCTAAAGGCAAGGCTCCCGTGTAAGCGGGAGCCAGGAACTTTTCGCGTGGCGGGATCAGGTACCGCCGCCGAGTGAAAAACAGAAGACCGTGTCAGGTAGATAACTCGCATGCGGGGGCGGTGCGCAGAGGTGATTGCGACCATCGGGATTGTCCCGATGCCGCTCGACCTTCACTGGCGGGACGAGTAAGTATTTCCCGTCCTCGCGGCGCCGCGCAAAGATCTTGCCCCCCTCGATCTTGATTTCGGTCGGGTAGCAATCGGCTTTGTTGCAGCAGGGTTTCGTCGGCTGATCCGGCATGTACCAGGTCGCGTAGAACTCCTCGTGCAGCAGAGCATCCTGCGGTGGATGCGAATGCGGAGCCGGAGATCGCGTCCCCGGCGACATCGCTGGCGCCGGCGGGTCGGCTTTCGCGGCCGGTGTCGTTAACATGTAAAGGACCACGAGGGCCGGGGCCCACACCTTGTTCAACTTCATGGCAGCCTCCTTTATGGCCCAGGTTGAACGTACTTTGAGCATACGCTCCCCAAAAATCTCTGCAAGTCGGGTAGAATAAGAGCATGAGTAGAGCTACCATCATCGTAGGTATTGTGGCTGCAATTCTCTTTGCGGGGGCGGGGTATTATTTTGAGTACGGTCATCGATGGGGGCGCTCCGTCGGAAATACAAAAAGCAATACAGAAATCGAGCAGAAACCAACTGAGACGAATACGAGGACAAAGCTCATCGGCACTTGGCGAAGCGCCGAGGATTCAAAATTTACCCGGGAATTTAAAGCAGATGGCACATCGATCGACCGGTACGAAGGGGAAAAGTCCGCGACACAGATCGGATCGTGGGAAGCTTTTACGAGCACGAATCCAGACCCTGGAATATCTGAAAAGCTCGTCTCCGGTATCACATACATCAAAATCGAAGGCCAATACGAAGTGCTGTTTTTCAGCGTTGTGAAGATCAATGATGCCGAATTAGAACTCAACTACCTCGATCGCGGCAATACGCTCAGGTTCACCCGTGTCCGCTAGCTGATCGCGGTTGACAGTATGTGCAGCCCAGGGTAAAGAGATGCAGGCCCGAATGGAAACGGGCGATGGAGAAACCGATGAAGCTGGCACTTATCTGCGGCCGAAGCGGCGCAGGGAAGAGCTCGCTCATACGGGCTCTTCTCAAACACGATCCAATGCGCATCCGATGTCTCACGATCGTCGCTGCACGTGAGAAGCGGAACAAAGACGTTGTTCATCCACATAACCCAGCGTGGGGTGAATATGCCTACGTGACCCCCGCTCTGTTTGCTACGTGGGAAGCGGATGCAAAGTTTGTGCACGTGGGGAAAGGCCGCGATGGCACCGCATACGGGCTCCTCCATTCGATGATCGAGGAGACAAAAGATTTTCCCGGCTGGGTGGTCGTGGACTTACCCATGGATCTCTCCCGAAAGGCGAGAGAGTTCTTCTCGGATCCCCAGATCACGCTTGCGTTGATGTACCTTGATGTGAATGAAGAAGACCTTGAGGCACGTCTTACGTTGCGTGGTCACGATGCCGACGAGATCGCGCAGAAAATCTCTGAAACTGAAGGGTGGCGCGAACAGGCAATGCGGCAGGGGTTCGCAATGATCGGCAACGTCGACGGATCCCACATGGATCTGGAGGCCGTTCTCGATCGGATGCTGAAAATCATGTGCTCGTACGACGCACAGTAAGAGCCTCCGGTCTGTGGTCGGAGGCCGATTTTTTTGCATATCAAAAGATAATGCGCATAATGCGCTGATGAATCGGCGGATTTTCTACTGGGGTTTGTATGATTTTGCGAATTCGATCGTACTTGTCGCGTTTCTCTTCTACTTCTCGCAATGGCTTGTCGAAGAACAGGGGAGACCCGCATGGTGGTACAACGTTGCGCTCGTTGCGGCCTCGCTTCTCTTTATTCTCTCGACGCCCATGCTCAGCCGCACGATCGATGCAACCGGGAAAAAATTACGTGGACTGCGTATATGGACCGGCATCGCTCTCCTTAGTCTCGGATCAGTTGCTGTCATTGCGGCTCTCTCCAACACGCTCGATGTACTCGCGACGATGCTCTATGCATTTTCCATGTATGCGTATCTCATGGCATTTCTCTACTTTACGCCGATGCTCTCTGACCTATCGACCCCTGAAAATCGTGCACGAGTTTCTGGCATCGGCCAGGGTATGAATTCGTTCGGACAGGCCGTTGGTCTCATTCTCACATTGCCGTTTGCGATCGGCACAATCACGCTCTTTGGCGACCCTGGCCGCGCACAGGCACTCCTCATATCGGTTCCACTTTTCGGTCTCTTCGCATTGCCTCTGCTTGCGCTCTATCGAGAGACGGAACACGCAGTCATCCTGCGCACAGCACGCGATTCAGTGAATCCACTTTCATTGGTCCGCATCATTCTGGCACATCGTCCGCTCGCATTCCTTTTTCTCGCGTACTTCTTCTTCAGCGACGCGCTCCTCACGTTTACGAATAACTTCCCGCTCTTTCTTGAGAAGGTATTTCACTCACCAGATACCATAAAAGCGTTCCTTACAATCGGCATCCTCCTCCTCGCTTCGATTGGGGCACCAGTCTTCGGATGTATCGCAGATCGCATTGGACATAGAAAAACACTCGTCATGATCCTGCTTGGCTACATGGTACTTTTTCCGGCACTCGCGATCACTTCGTATTTTCCGCTCGCAATTCTCATCTGCCTTATCGCGGGGTTTCTGTTCGGTCCCGTCTGGGGGATCAGCAGGGCGATGGTCGCACAGCTTGCACCACCAGAATTTATTGCGTCCTCGTTTAGCTACTACATCATCGCCGAACGGTTTGCGACATTTGTCGGTCCCCTCGTATGGGTAGCGGTTCTGATGCGCTTTGGGGAGGGGGAACTAGGCTATCGACTCGGTTTAATCGCTATGGGAGTGCTCGGCGCATTCGGACTCGCAATATTAGGACGTGTGAAAGAGGCTTCACCGGCCTAGTTTTGCAAAAAATTGATCTATGGCATGATGCTGCCATATGGCCAAATATCTAATTGGAGCGATTGGACTCGTCCTCATTATTGGTGGTGGTTGGTACGCGTGGAAATCAATGCGCGGGGACTCAATGAGGCTTACGCCTTCGTCAAACGTGCAAGAACCGCAGATGCGCACCTATGCTACCTCGACGTTCTCTGTAACCTATCCGGCCGACTATACCGTAAACGATTCGTACATGAATGATAGGGTCAATCCCAAAAAGCCGATAGCGGGCGTGAAATTTACTATTCCCGGCTCGATGGCATCGGGTACAAATCTTTCGGCTGACTCAGGGATTTCTGTAGAATGGCTTCCCCGTGCAAAGAATTGCACCGGCGATATCTATCTTGCGGACAATGTTCGGTCGGTCACGACGACGATGGGTAGCACGACATATTCTGTAGCAACGACTACAGGCGCAGGAGCGGGAAATTTCTACGAAGAAATGGTGTACGCCATTTCTGGAAGTAAGCCATGCACAGCTGTGCGCTACCTCATTCACTCGACGAACATTGGCAACTACGAGCCTGGCACTGTTCGAGAATTTGACAGAAACGCGCTGATTACGGCGTTCGATGCTATTCGCAATTCACTCCGACTGACCGCAGGGACAGCGCGTACGACAACTACTCCGTAACGAGATCGAGAATTTCTCGCTGATTCCTTTATTCTCAATGTGATCAACCTTATCCACGTCTTTCCCGCTATCGCGAGTTGGCAAGCGGGAGGCTAGGCTAGAATACGAGCATGGCAAGAAACGGTCCAAAAGGTCATGGCCGAAAAGGCGAGGTCAAGAGTCGTTCACAAGTTTTGAGTGGTCGCAATAAACGATGGACCAAGGTGAATGCAAAAACGGGCAGGTTCATAGACCAGATGGCGAAGAAGGGAAGGGCGTTCAAAGGCGTCAAGATGAAATAGTGAGAATTGCCTTATGCGCATGGCTCATTTCCATGCGACATTTTTGTGCATCATAGAGTAGAATGACGACGCTGAATCATATGCAGCGAATCACACAAACGATCATACCGATAATTATTATCGGTGCTCTTACATACACGTTTCGTACGGAAATTCACATCCTGGGGCTTCAGCTTGTCCAAACGGTTGCTCCGTGCACGGTACCGATTTCGTATAGGATAGGATCGATCGACTCACGATTTGGAATCTCCAACGCGCAGGTTCTCGATGCGCTCCGTCACGCCGAGAGTACGTGGGAGAAAGTCGCGGGGCGCGATCTTTTTCGGTATGTGCCAGAGGGCGACGCGGTGATCACGGTTCGATTCGTCTATGATAAGCGGCAAGCAACGACTGAGCGTCTCAAAGATATTGGTCTCTCGCTCGACAGCGATCTTGCGTCATACCATGCCCTTGAAGCAAAGTATCGTACGTATAAGAGTGCATACGAGAGCAAGCACTCTACGATCGAGCAAGAGAGCGCCGCTTTTACTGCGCGAGCATCTGCATATGAACGTGAGGTCAAGATGTGGAACGCGCGCGGCGGTGTCAATGCTTCAGCGGCAGAGCGGCTCGATCGCGAGCGATCAGCGCTTGAGAGCATTCAGGCAGATCTTGAGGCTCGATCGCGGACTCTACAAAAGGATGCTGATACGGTAAATGCGCTCGTTGACGAGTTAAATCACATGGCACGGGCACTCAACTCGAATGTTGCGACCTACAACAAGGTTGGGACCAGTGTTGGCGACGAGTTTGAGGAAGCGCTCTATGAAAAACGCGCGGGACAAGAATCGATTGAAGTATATGAATTTGATGGACCAGAGCGCCTGCGGCGTGTACTTGCGCACGAGTTCGGCCATGCGCTCGATATTGAACATGTGGATGACAATCGTGCCATCATGTACCGTTTAAACCAGGGCACCAATCAAGTTCCAACGAGGGCGGATATCGAAGCGCTCCAGAGCGTTTGTCATTTTGCAAAAAAGTGAGAGTGCTTCACCCGTCTTTCACTGCCCGTTCCATACACTGGGGTGTGTCGGGGGGACCCGACCTTACTCATTCATAAACACATTGTCTTTATGACAGTACATAAGCTCATTGGCGCGACAGCGCTTCTCGTGGCACTGACTGCCGGGGTTGCGAGCGCACAGACAAGCTCCTCAAGCACATCGACAGTCGGTACACCGAATACGGGTGCTGGCGGCGGCTCGGTTGCAAATGTGATTGTCCTCACAGGCTCTGCGCTCGTTGCGCTTGCGGGGCTCGCGTACCTCGCACGTCGCACAGGGCCCAAATAGAGAGCTACAATGCGTGCAGCGGGCGCTATGCCCGCTGCCTGTGCGTATGCAACATTTCAAGAAAGTCATCGCTGCGATGCTTTTTATCGGAGGCGTTGCAGTTTTCGGGGGCACTCTTGTGCGTGCAGTTTTTTACGCACCTGAACGCGAAGTACCACTTCCAGCCAGCGAGAAAGACATCACTCTCGAACACGAATCATCATCCAACGTGCCGAGACGACTCGAAATTCCGTCATTGCATATCGATACGAACGTGCAGCACGTTGGTCGCGGTGTCAGTGGAAACATGGCCGTTCCATCGAACTACAGCGACGTTGGGTGGTATCGATACGGGACGCTCCCGGGGGAACAGGGAAGCGCGGTTATCGATGGACACGTTGATAACGGCCTCGGGCTCTCAGGAGTATTCAAGCATCTGGGGAGTATGGAGCGTGGAGACGACGTATATATTATTACGAAGGGCGGAAGCCGGCTCCATTTTGTTGTCGAAGAAATTGCAGTCTATGACTATAAAAATGTCCCGCTTGAAAAGCTTTTTGAGCGAACAGACACGGCACGTCTCAATCTCATCACCTGCGGTGGGCGTTGGATCAAAAACGACAAAACCTACGATCATCGTATCGTGGTGTACGCGACGCTTCTTCCAAACTAGCATGCTAGGATACCCCCATGTTGCAGACACCGTTTTTCGATCCACTCAAATCTTACGAAGAAAACTATGATACGGGCCCTTTCGGTATTTTTGCTGATCACAATCAAATAGCAGTCACCGGTGAACCATCTGCGGACTTCCTCGGACACAAAGTCTACCTTCCGCTCGGTATCCCAGCGGGGCCGCTCCTGAATAGCGCATTCTGCAAAGCTGCCTTTGAGAAAGGATTTGATGTTTGCGTATACAAGACTGTCCGCAGTGGAGTATTCCCATGCCACCCGTTTCCGAACGTGCTCGCCATTCATCCTGACGGCGACCTTACGTTCGAAGCGCTGAAGAGTCCTCTGATTGCGGACACGACGTACTCTCTCCCACTCTCCATCACCAACTCATTCGGAGTTCCTTCGAAAGATGCGGCTATATGGCAAGAAGATGCAAAAAAAGCGGTTGAGGCTGCGGGAAAAGGGCAAGTGCTGGTACTGAGTTTTATGGGTACGGTGAAGCCAAATCAAACAGAAGCAGAATTTATCGACGACTACGTGCTCGCCGCGAGACTCTCTGCGGAGACCGGTGCAAAGGTCCTCGAAACCAATTTTTCCTGCCCGAATATCGGCAACGAAGGATTAGTCTGTTACAACCTTGGTGTAACGGAGAAAGTCGCGAAGGGCATTCGCAGCGTGATCGGCAAGACCCCGCTTATTCTGAAGGTCGGTTATTACCATGATGATGTGCAACTGGAACAGCTTGCCGAAATTGCGAATGAATACGCCGATAGCATTTCTGGCATCAACACCTTACAAGCTGAGATTCGCGATGCGGCCGGCAACCAAGCGCTCCCCGGTTCTCCTGCACGACTACGTAGCGGTGTATGTGGTGCGGGTATCAAATGGGCGGGACTCGATTTCGTGAGGCGACTGAAAGCAATCAGAGACAAAAGAGCATTTACGTTCTCGATTGAGGGCGTGGGTGGGGTAACGATACCAGCGGATTATAAAGAATATAGAGACGCCGGGGCAGATAGTGTTATGACCGCAACAGGTGCGATGTGGAATCCGTCTCTCGCAAAGGAAATCAAAGAGACGTACGGAAATGCTTGAGGCAATTCGTGGAAGGGTCGAGCAAGCAATAGAGGGGCGAGTCTTTCCCGGCTGCGTAATTGGTATTGTTCAAACGAACGGAAAGAGAATAACGCTCCCGTTTGGCTCGCTTACGTACGAGGGCAAAGAAAAAGTCGAAGAAAACACGCTCTATGATCTCGCATCGATCACCAAATCAGTTCCGACTGCATTACTCGTCCTCACGCTCGTCGCAGAGGAGAAGCTTTTTCTCGACGACCTCGTCAAGAAATACATTCCAGAATTACAAAACGATCAGGATGCAGCAATCGAAGATCTGCTGAGGTACCGTGTACAGGGGCCACGACTTTCGATGCTTCGGCTCAAAACATTTGAAGAAATTCGAACACATATATTCGAACAAGGACTCAAACGTGCCGAGGGAAATGCATTTACGAATGTGCCCGCATTTTTACTCGGCATAATGCTCGAACGAGTAGGGGGTGCATCGCTCGCCACACTCGCGCACCGATACTTTTTTGAGCCTCTGGATATGAACGAGACGACATTTTTTCCGCATGCATCTATTTGCGCACCGACTGAAATCGATGAGCGCGGTGAAGTGCGCGGGTTACCCCACGACGAAAGCGCATATGCATTCGCAAAGGCGAGACGCTCTGTAGGCCACGCTGGGCTATTTTCAACCGCACATGACCTCCTTACGTTTCTTGAAGCACTCTTACAAAATGATGGATTTACGAAACCCATCATCGCGGGAGCCGAGGCGGGTCTCGGTTGGCAGGTCGATCAGTCGTATTTCATGGGACGGCATGCAAGTCCCGAAACATTCGGGAAAACCGGCTTTACGGGTACGAGTATCTGTGTCGATCGAGCGCGCGATGTTGGGTTTGTCATACTCTCGAATCGCACGTATCCGAAGCGGCCAACTGATGCGATGTCTGAGAGTTCAGCGATCAACCTATTTCGATCAGATATTGCGGACATTGTTTTCTCGGAACACAATTAATATATGGAACGCATTTCCGAGGATATTTCCTTTCGGTTAGCTACTCTCGCGGATCTTTCTGCATATACGGACCTCCTCCAAAGAACATACGAGAGCGCGTATGTGCACGAAACAATCGGTCTTGCGAAAGAACACTTCTCGAAAGAAATTTTTAACAATGACGACACGCAAAACTATTTGCGATCGAAGCTAGAGCAAAAAGAAAACCAGCGCACCTGGCTCGCTGAAGCGGGGGGAACTCTCGTCGGTGCGGTTACGATTACGGACAAAGGGGAGGAGTGCGAACTTTCTGGTTTTTACGTAGCACCCCAACATCAACGCAAAGGAGTCGGACGGGCCCTGTGGGAAAGAGCATTAGAATTCAGCACGGGCAAGGACATCGCTCTTGATCTCTATGCGCACAATCAAAATGCGATAGAAATGTACGAACGGTGGGGTTTCGAAATAGATACGACAAAAGGCGATAACGGAGTATTTTACCGTCACTGGCCAGAATGGCCCGAGAGCCTGCAAGCAAAAGCGTACTATATGCGCCGGAGAGGTAAGGCGACATCAGTGCGTTGAGGAAGACCCAGCGCTTTGATAGAGTGCGCGTATGTGCGGGATTTTCGCATTTACGACTAAAAACGGGAAGAATGCGGCGGAGGTCCTGATGGATGGGCTGATGTCTCTTGAGTATCGCGGCTACGACTCTGCTGGGATCTTCACACCTGAGTCTGGAAGTATCAAAGCGGTCGGTGCTGCGGCTCAGCTTCGGCGTAAAATCCCCGCGGGTTTTTTTGGCAAGAGCGGTATCGCGCACTTGCGGTGGGCGACACACGGAGAGCCGACCGAGCAAAATGCGCACCCGCACCAGGACTGCAGCGGCGATGTGTGGGTCATACACAACGGCATTATCGAGAACTTCAAAGCATTGAAAAAGAAACTCGAGACACTCGGACACACGTTCAAATCAGCGACCGATACCGAGGTCCTCGCACATCTCGTCGAGGAGCACCTGAAAACGGAAAAAGATTTCACCAAAGCGGCACTCCTGGCACTCAATGAAGTCAAAGGTACCTATGGAATCGCGATGCAGTACCGCGGGGACCCCTCGCGCGTCATTGGTGCGCGTATGGGCTCTCCGGTGGTGCTGGGGCTCGGAGAAGGTGAGCGGTTTATTGCATCGGACGCATCCCCAATTCTTCGGCACACACGTCAGGTTGTGTTTCTTGAGGATGGAGAAGTTGCTTCGATTACGCCGGAAAGTCACACGATCTACAAACTTGCAGGTACGAAAGTAAGCCGAGAAGCTGAACACATCGACTGGAATGCCGAGGCGGCGCAGCGTGGTGGCTATGATCACTTCATGCTCAAAGAAATTATGGAAGGTCCCGAGGTGGTTGAAAACACCATACGCGGGCGCCTGAGAGAGAGCGAAGGACTCGCGAAGCTCGGCGGTCTCGAGAGCGTTGAGCGCGATCTTGCGAAAATGGATCGGATCATTATCGTCGGATGTGGCACTGCCTACTTTGCAGGTCTCACGGGAGAGTACATGCTCGAAGAGCACGCGGGCATTCCTGTAGAAGTGGAACTTGCTTCGGAATTCCGCTATCGAAACCCTGTCGTCAACGGTCGCACGATAGTGCTTGCGATCTCTCAATCTGGAGAGACACTCGACACGCTCGAGGCGATTCGGGAAGGCAAACGGCGCGGTGCGCTCACGCTCGGCATCGTGAATACCGTCGGTTCTACGATCGCGCGCGAAACTGATGCGGGAGTCTACAATCACGCGGGTCCTGAAATAGGCGTTGCATCTACAAAAGCGCTCGTCTCACAACTCTCTGCACTCGCGCTCCTCACCACTTTTCTCGGGCGTCAGCGAGGCATGTCTGCGCACGAAGGACGTGAAATTGCGCGAGCGCTGCGCGCGCTTCCCCAGCAGATTCAAGCAATCCTGAATACTCGTGACGGTATCCAAAAAATGGCGAAGAAATATAAAAACGCACGCGATTTTCTCTATATCGGGCGCAAGTATAATTACCCGATCGCATTTGAAGGTGCACTCAAACTCAAAGAAATCTCCTACATCCATGCAGAGGGATGCGGAGCAGGCGAGATGAAGCATGGACCACTTGCGATGATCGACCAGAAGTTCCCAACTCTTGCAATCGCAACCTCGGATAGTGTGTACGAAAAGATGGCTTCAAATATGCAGGAGATCAAAGCGCGCAAAGGACCACTGATTGCAATCGCTTCAGAGGGCAACGACGAGATCAAGCAGCTTGCAGACGATGTGATGTATGTGCCGAAGACGATTGAAATGCTGCAGCCAATTCTCAATGTCGTTCCTCTGCAGCTTTTTGCCTACTTTTTTGCACGTGAAAAAGGATACAACGTGGATAGGCCGAGAAATCTTGCGAAATCGGTGACCGTCGAATAATTCATCTGCGCTTCAGCAAACAGCAGGCACAATCAATGGCACGCTCTCGCTCGGAGGGCGCGCTCTTGCTCAATAGGAGGTTTCCTCAAATGCGCGATCATCTCGCGCCTTCCGATCCGCTGGATCGAAAACCAGTTCACGATCGTCCGTTGCGGCCTTCGTACGTGCCGCAATCCTACATCGCGGTAGCACCGCATTGTATCGGGGCGATCGGCTGGGTCGTTCGAGACAATGAGTCCGTCTATCCGATTCTCGTCCAGGGGCGGTCGGGTTGCGCTGCGACCCCAACAATATCAGCGCCTTGAAAGGCTGCGAATCAAATCGCGCAAAGCGATAGGGTCATAGGGAAACCCCGACTTGCCCCGGCCGCGTGCTTGGGGCATTTCTTTTATATCTTCTCTACTGCTTCCCACGATCGGCCCACAACACCAAAGTGACCGTAAGCGGCGGTTTCTTGGAAGATCGGCCGCGTGAGGCCGAGACGCTCGATGATGGCGCGCGGTTTGAAGTCGAAATTCTTCGCGACCACATCAGTGAGGTTCTTGTCTTCATCGTTGAACGCTTCGATCATGACCGGTTCTGCACGACCGATTGCATACGCGACGGAGACGAGTGCTTTTTTCGCATAGCCGTTGGCGACCAAATTCTTCGCGACGAAGCGACACATGTATGCAGCGGAACGATCGACTTTTGTCGCATCTTTGCCAGAAAACGCACCACCTCCATGAGGCGCGATGCCGCCGTAGGTATCCACCTGAATTTTTCGGCCGGTGAGTCCCGCATCAGCGGTGAAGCCACCGAGCACGAATTTACCTGTGGGATTCACCAGTATCTCGATGTTTTCGATGGAGCCAAGCACGGGGGTAAAGAGGTGTTCAATCAATGCTGTGCGAATTTCTTCTTGCGATGTTTCCTCAGCGTGTTGTGTGGAACAGAGTGCGGTGAGCACTCCTTGTTTGCCGTTGATTGTGATCTGGGTTTTGCCATCAGGACGCAGCCAGGGGAGCGTGTTGTTGCGGCGGAGTTGTTCGAGTCGTCGGGCCAGCGCGTGTGCGAGCACGACGCCCTTGGGAAGCATTTCAGGTGTCTCGTCGGTCGCATAACCGTACATGATGCCTTGGTCTCCCGCGCCTCCTGTATCGACTCCTTGTGCGATGTCAGGAGATTGTTTGGCGATCGTATTCAAGACCTTGAGATTTTCTGTGTACCCGATGTGTGCGTACACTTCTCTTGCAATCTGCTCGGCATCAAAATCAGCGCCCGTCTTGATTTCTCCACCGATCATGAGCGTTCCGTGACTTCCGAATGTCTCGACCGCAACGCGACTTTTGGGATCCTGAGCGAGGCAGGCATCGAGGATTGCATCAGAAATCTGATCACACACTTTGTCTGGATGACCTGCGGTTACGCTCTCTGTTGTGTATCGTTCGAGAAGGTGGAACATGGTTTCAACGAAATATCTCCCCAACGGGAGATTATTTTGTAAATGGTATCTTCCCAAAGGGCCGGATGGAGCACCTTGCCGTCGGGTAGGTTGCTGGTGGGTCTCTGAGCCGAAACTCTCGCCACACTCTTGATACGATATTCAGTTGTCGGTTCACTCTAGCACACACAGATGCGCGCGCAAGATTATTTCCCGTTTTTGACACCAACAATTTTCGCAATGATCTGAGCTAATTTCACTGGATCGTGACGTACGAGCGACGCCTCCTTGCTCGGCGTCCCGATTTTCTGGAATTTTGATTCGCGATGTGAGAGTAGATTCGCGCCGATGAGTTCGTGCTCTGCGGGCACGTCATCCCACGAGGTGAGTGTGTCGCCCTCGCGTGCGTAGCGTTTAATGAGCGAGGAGGCAGGTTGCTTATTGTTATACACGACCGCATCGACTGATCCATCGAGGTATTTCTCGAGTGCACGCGTGTAGTCTCTGACGCTGTAATCCCGCGTGTGCTCTACCTTGGTCATGAGATTGCAGACAAAGATTTTCTTGGCCTTGCTTTTCTGTATTGCTTCGGGGATGCCGCGCACCAATAGATTCGTGACGACGCCAGTATAAAATCCTCCCGGGCCTATCACGATCGCATCCGCTGCGCGAATCGCCGCGAGCGCTTTGGGGTTTGCTCGTGCGACCGGCTCGAGCCAGATGCGCTCGAGCGAACCATTCAATCTCGTCATCTGAATCTTTTCCTCACCGTGGATGATTCGCTTGCCAACTTTCGCCATGAGATTTACTTTGTCGAGCGTGACCGGAATGACGCGTCCATCAATGCGGAGAATCTCGCTCACTTTTTCGACTGCGCTATCGAAACTGCCCGTCATCTTTTCAAGTGCGGAGAGGAGCAGATTGCCGAATCGATGACCCTTGAGGTTGCCGTTGTCGAAGCGATAGTCCATGAGGGTGCGCATGAGCGTGTCGGATGAAGAGAGTGCCACGAGACACCGTGCCACATCTCCCGGTGGAAGTACCCCAAGTTCGTCGCGCAAAATCCCGGTCGAGCCACCGCTGTCTGACATGGCGACTATAGCGGTCAGATTGACTGGGTATTTCTTGAGACCCGAGAGGACCGTAAAGCTGCCGGTCCCACCTCCAATAACGACGATATGCTTGCGTTTTTTGGCTTTCATACAAGTGTCGGGCTATACTAACAAAGACGCGCACCGTATGCACCTTTTTACCGCCGTGTCATGAAGCCTGTTCCAAAACGTCGTTCAGGTACGCGCATCAGCAACTTACATTATGAGAACACGTGCATGGTGGAGTTTAATCTTTGTGTTGCTTCTCGTCATCGTCGCTCTCGCATGGGCGATGATCGCTCCTCCGCAGTGGCTCGCGCTCGACACGAAACAGCCGACTTCTCAGGGAAATGTCTCAAATTCTGAAAACGCAAATCCGACTACGCTTGCCGGTCGCGTGTCAGTGATCACGCCGAAGCCAAATTCACACGTAGCGAAATATTTTTCAGTAACGGGCAAGGCACCTGGCAATTGGTACTTCGAGGCTTCATTTCCTGTAGAAGTGCAAAAACTGGATGGAGAAGTGATCGCGCAGGTACCGGCGCAAGCGCTCACTGATTGGATGACTACTGACGATGTGGCGTTCAAGGCAGATATAAAAGTATCCGGCTATTCCGGTCCTGCGAAGCTCGTGCTGAAACGCGACAATCCTTCCGGCCTTCCGCAATACGAAGAATCAATTTCTGTTCCGATCACAATAGACTAAAAAGTGAGTCCGCCGAGGCGGCGGACAAACAGCGACTTCGAACCGTTCACTTCTTTGGCCAGTCGACGTTATCGCTTGCGCGCTGGCCTCGAGGGTTTCTCAGCAAAGAAAGGGCCAGCTGAATTTCGGCCCGACTCAGAGGGCGGTGCTCTTCCGGTTTCGACTGCAACTTGCAAATATTTGAGCCGGAGTCGTTTGAGTTGGCGGCGTCGGGCATGGGAGCCTCCTCCTATATGTATAGCATTTTTTGATCATGATAGGATATCGCAATGTCGAAACTTGAAGAGCGGAAATTGCGAGCGAGAAAGCTCGTCGCGTATCTTAAAAAAGCGTATCCGAAGCCGAAAACGGAACTCAAATATTCGACACCATTTCAGCTTGTAGTTGCGGTGTTACTCTCGGCACAGTGTACCGATAAGGTGGTGAATAAAGTTACGGAGAATCTTTTCAAGAAATATAAAACTCCAAAAGATTTCTCAAAAGCGAATCTCGATCAACTTACGAAAGAGATTTCATCAGTGACGTTTTATCGCAACAAAGCAAAAGCGGTAATCGCTGCGGCAAAGATTGTCCAGAAAGATTTTAAAGGTACAATTCCACGCACAGTACCAGAGCTCTCGCTCTTGCCCGGAGTCGCATACAAGACAGCCAATGTCGTGCTCGGCGAGCTCCACGATATTTGGGAGGGGATACCGACGGATACGCACGTGAAGCGATTTGCGAATCGCTTTGATCTCTCGGACAACACCGATCTTTTCAAGATCTCAAAAGATCTTGAAGCGCTCGTACCAAAAAGAGATTGGAAATATGTAAACAACGGTCTCGTGCTCTACGGCCGCTATATCTGCAATGCCCGTACCCACGATTGTCTCGCGCATCCACTCACCAAAATCTGGCCCGAGGCCAACAAACGTTGGCCCAAGGCAAAATAAAAACGCCGGGGATTCCGGCGTTTCGAATTCAGGGTGCTGAGATCAGATTCAGGCGATGACCTCCCTGAGACGACCATTGGTGATCGCGTACGCCGCATCCATGATCGACAGATTCGCATGCTCGGCATATTCGAGGACGACAAATGCCGTCATTGCTTCGCGCTGCTCGCACGTCGGTTTCTTGCCGCCGGGCCAGATCTCGTTGATCCAGTCGTCGAGGGTTCTCAGATGAATTCGCGAGATCCCTCGGCGGACCACTGAGCATGCCCGGCGTCGCTCGCTCGTCGGAGTATCGGCAAACAGGTGTTCAAGGTCTTGCGGACATGCCGACCGGGCCCGGTTCGGGAACAAGAAGATACTGGATCGCACTGTTTCCGGCAGGTTGCTTGCGTGCATTCGCCTCTCCCTGAGCTCTGGACGCTCCCCAGCGCTGCTGTGGCTCACTATAGCCTTGAAAAGCTTCCGGGCAAGTTGTTATCTGTTGAGAGATGCGTCCGCAATCATCCACTCCACAAGCTGCGGGAACGTATAGCCCGCATAAGCTGCAAGCTCGGGCACAAGTGAGACTTCGGTCATACCGGGTTGCGTATTCACCTCAAGACACACAAGAGTGCCTGTATGGGGATCGTATCTGAAATCGCTTCTCGATATCCCGCGACATCCGAGTGCACGATGTGCCGCGCACGCAAGGTTTCGCACTTGCTCGTACATATACTCTGGAATAGGAGCAGGTAAAAGGTGCTTCGAACCACCGGGTGAATACTTTGCATCGTAGTTGTAGAATTCGAGATCAGACGTAATTTCAATTACGCCGAGCGCATTCTCGCCCATTACTGCACACGTCAATTCTTTTCCGGGGATGTACATCTCGACAAGCACTTCATCTCCATATTTCCAATCAGATGCACCAAGTTCAGTTTTCGGCTCGTCTTTTTCATCCACGATGAAAACTCCGACGCTCGAACCGTTTGCAATTGGTTTTATGACATAGGGTGGACGCATAGGATGATTTTCTGCGGCGAAGAATCTGGATACAACCTTACCTACGGCGACCGGGATACCGGCACGTTGGAAGATATCGCGTGCTCGCGGTTTATTCATCGCGAGTGCCGAGGCGAGCACTCCCGAATGCGAATACGGGATTTGCAGTATCTCGAGCAGACCCTGGATACATCCGTCCTCTCCAAGTGGCCCATGAAGCATATTGAGAGCGACTTCAGGTTTATTCTGCCGAAGTTTCTCACCGGTATCACGCCCCACATCAATCGCGTACACAGTATGCGAGGAGTTCTCGAGCGCATTCGCACAAGCCGCTCCTGAGCGAAGTGATACTTCTCGTTCAGCGGACCAGCCGCCCATGAGTATTGCCACCTCTGCCATGAGCTCACAATACCTCAATTTTTTAGGCACTCGCATGTTTTTAGGTGTGGAGTAGGATGGGTATATGGCAGATAAGAAAGTGGCGATATTCGATGTGGATGGGACGATCTTTCGATCCTCTCTCCTCATTCAACTCGTCGATGTTCTCATCGAGCGCAGAGCGTTTCCGCCAGAAGCGAGAGAAACATTCGACAAGGAGCATCGCAAATGGCTCGATCGGGAAGGTGACTATGAGGAGTACATCATGGCCGTGGTGAAAGCGTTTCGCGAGCACATCAAAGGCGTTTATTACGGTGAGCTCGTCGATGCGGCAGAGCAAATCGTCTCTGAGCAGTGGAAGCGTACATACCGATTCACGCGCGATCTCATCAAAGATTTGAAAGAGAAGGGATACTACCTCCTCGCCGTATCGCATTCGCCAAAAACAGTGCTCGACAAATTCTGCCCCAAGCTTGGATTCAACAAAGTGTATGGGCTCATTTACGAAATCGGCCCACAGGACCTGTTCACGGGGCACGTGGTTGACGAACATTTGATTTTCAACAAAGCCAATATTGTGAAGCGTGCTGTAGACAAAGAAAGCCTGACGCTCAATCATTCAGTCGGCGTCGGGGATACGGAATCTGACATTCCGTTTCTCGAGATGGTGACGAAGCCGATTTGTTTCAACCCAAATCAGAAGCTCTACCGCACCGCCAAGCGCCTCTCGTGGGACGTTGTGGTCGAGCGAAAAGACGTCATATATAGGCTATGAATCGTGCTGTGGTTTCGACAAAGCGTGCGTATTCGCGTGATCGCGAATCTACTCCTCTCGTCGCGTCCGCAGCTGCGGGGGACTTTGCGAAAACCCTAGCACTCCGCGGTCGTCAGGCGGGGAAGAAAGAAATACAGAAATTCCGCGAGGAAGTCCTTGGCTATTGGAAGAAGCATGGTCGGCACAGTCTCCCCTGGAGAAAAACCAAAGACCCATATCGCATTTTAGTTTCTGAAATCATGTTGCAGCAGACCCAGGTGCCGCGTGTAATTGATAAGTATAAAGAATTCCTGCGCGTGTTTCCGACCGTACGCGCACTCGCGAGAGCAAAACTTTCGGACGTGCTCAAGATGTGGAGTGGGCTTGGCTACAACAGGCGAGGAAAGTATCTGCACGACGCTGCCAAGGTAATTGTCACCGAGCATCGAGGCAATATAAAGAATGCAACCATGCATACCCTCCCTGGCGTCGGACCGTACACGCGCGCGGCAGTGCGTGCTTTTGCCTTCAACGAACCGCATACAATGGTCGAGACCAACATTCGAGCCGCATACATCCATCACTTCTTTCAGGCGAAGAAAAGAGTTGATGATGCGCAGCTCAGTGTACTTATAGAAAAAGGCGCGCACGGGCAGGACCCGCGGAATTGGCACTCAGCACTCATGGACTACGGTGCACACATCAAGAAACTTCATGATAATCCCACGCGTAAAAGTAAACATTATGTGATGCAATCGAAGTTCGAAGGTTCGCTTCGACAGGTACGCGGTGCCGTGCTCAAGGTATTGAATGCGGGATCACATGGGGACCTTGCTATTTCCCAAAAGCTTTCATTTGACGAGAAAATGGTCCGCGATGCGCTCGCGGGCCTTGCCCGCGATGGCCTGGTGACATCAGAAAAGGGGAGTTGGCGAATCGCTTAAATGCTTACGATCACCGGGATCACGATCGGGCGCTTCATGGTGCGCGAGAGAAGGAAGCGGGAAACGCTCTCGGCGAGATCTTCGCGCGCTTGGTCGAGATCGGCTGCGCGTGGATTGCGCATGCTTCCTTCGACGGATTTGCGAATGATGAGTCGTGTTTGATCCATGAGATCTTTGTTGTCGCGTAGGTATACGAATCCGCGCGAGATGATATCGGGAGATTTATGGAGTTTACCTGTACGACGATCGACGGTCGCGACAACCACACAGAATCCTTCCTGGCCGAGGGCTTTCCTATCGCGCATCAAGACATCGGAGAGTTCGGAAACTGTCTGGCCTTCGACGACGCGCAACTCCGCTGGCGCTTTGAGTTGGTGCTTCTCGATCTTTTCACCCGCTTTGATATCGATGATCGATCCGTTGTCGGGCACCATCACATTTTGTGGCTGTACCCCCATTTCGACTGCAAGATCGGCATGTACACGAAGCATGTAGTGATAACCGTGCACGGGGATGAAGAATTTTGGTTTTACCTGCTTGTGAATCCACGCCGCTTCCTCGCGGTTGCCGTGGCCGGAGGCATGCACATCAGATGCATGGTAGGTGATGATGTGCGCACCCTGGCGCGAGAGATTGTCTTTCAATTTCTGCACAGCGCGCTCATTGCCGGGAATCACTGAAGAAGAAAGTACCACGGTGTCTTGCGGTGTGAGGCGGATGTATTTGTGCGATTTGTTGCCGATGCGAGCGAGAGAGGCAAATTCGTCACCCTGTGCGCCGGTTGCGAGGATAATGACTTTTTCTGGCGGGAATCGGTCGAGATCTTCCACATTGATGACCGTCTCGTCTTTGTATTTTATGAGCCCGAGCTCGCGGGCGATTTCGATATTGGTACGCATCGAGCGTCCGTCGATCACAATTTTCTTACCGTATTTCTCTGCAAAGTCTACGACGCGGATGAGGCGCTCGAGGTGCGATGCAAACATCGCGATAATCATGCGGCCAGTTGCTTTCTCGATGATTGCTTCGAGGGTGCGATACACCGTTGATTCCGGAATCGAAAAACCCGGCTGCCAGACGTTTGTGGAGTCCATGAGGAGGACGAGCACTTTTCGATTTTTGAAAATGCCAAATTCACGGATTTCTTCAGCGGATGGCACCCCGTTTTCGTGGTTGAGCTTGATATCTCCGGTGAAGACGACATCGCCCCATGGGGTCTCGATGATAATACCCATGCTATCCGGCACGGTATGCGTGACGCCGAAGAATCGGATCGTTGCGCCCCCCAGCTTGATCACTTCATCCTTCTCGACTTCGCGGATCGTAACGGGTGCTGTCTGCGCAAATTCCTCCTGACGCTTTTGAATCATTTTGCCTGTGAGTCGGCGTGTGTAGATCGTCGGGTTACCGATCCTATCGAGAATGTAAGGAATGCCGCCGATGTGATCGAGGTGACCATGCGAGATGAGGAGCCCGCGGATTTTGTCGCGACGCTCTTCGAGGTAGCCGGTATTCGGCAAAATGTAATCAATACCTGGTGTATCTTCTTCGGAGAATGCGAATCCTGCGTCGAGCACGAAAATATCATCACCGTATTCGATCGCGGTCATGTTGCGACCGATTTCTTCCACACCACCGAGCGGAATGATACGAACGACATCTTCGCGCGGGGCTGGAATCTCGGCACCGGAGCGCTCTTTGCGAGGCGCCTGATGCTCGACGCGTGTGCGACCACGCCGCGGAGGACGTGATCCTCCCGGTCCGCCAAAACGGCGCCCCCCACCCCCGCGACCCCTTCCCGGTGCGCGATCGGGAGCGGGGCGAGGATGACGACCAGGTCGTCTTTGCGGCGGGGCACCTCGTCGAGGCCCTTGAGCGCGGCTTTCGCCCTGCGCCCCTGAGGCCGGCACGTACGCACCACCTTTATTTGAAAATTCTGAATCCATACTGTGGGAAACTACTCGTCAATTATTATTCTGCTGATTCATTCGTAAAAATATTCCACACACGCTCCGTATCTCGATACCATTCGTGTACATTCAGGAATCTTTCCGCTGGTGTCGTGAGTGCACCAAGCTCAATACCGTGCATATCTCTCGGGACCGCATAGAGGAATTCGGGAGCATACAGAAAGACAGCAGGCTTCTCTTTCTCGATGAGGTCCGCAAATTCCCGATAGAGCTTGTCGCGGGCACCCTTGTCGGTCGTCGCCCGTGCTTGTGAGAGCAGTGTATCAGCCTTCACAGTGGCATACAAGGCGAGGTTCAATCCGGGATCGTTTCGCTGGCTTGAATGCCAGAAGGCAAATAGATCGAGTTCGCGCCCGACGACCTCGCCGAAAAGCACCGCATCGTATTCGCGCGGTCGGATTACGTTGATGTTGAGTTCTGAAAGTGGATAAACTTGCATCGTTACTTTCGCTCCAGCTTGCCGCCATGCCGTCGCGACCGCGTTTGCGGTGGCAGTCAGCTCGGGCGCGTCGCCGGTTGCGAGCGTAAATGCAAGTTGCTGCTTGTTTTTTGTCCATGTGCCAGTCGCTTCATCGTATTTCCAACCGCCGCGAGAAAGGATGGTGCGCGCCTTATCCAAGGTCTCCTGCGTGTACGCCGTTGAGATCGGTGTGGTTGATGCAAGCTCAATTGAAATTGTCTCGCGATCGAGTACTCCGGGTGGAATCGGGCCCGTGAGCGGCTCTCCGTATCCTCCGAGCACAATATCGACGAGTCGATGTTTATCGACCGCGGCATCGAGTGCTTCGCGCACCGAGCTATCCGCAAGTACCACCGCATGCCCTTGGTTGAAGAACACGCCAAATACGCGCGGGAGAGAAATACGCATGACGTGTGCGCCGGTGGCAGAAAGGTCTTTGAGTGCGCTTGCAGGAATACCGGCAATCGCATCGATCTCTTGTCTATTGAATGCGCGCTCAAGCGTGTCGTCGCTCGGGTATATGCGCATGACAAAGGAGTTGAGATGCGGTCGTCCGAGCGCGTAGTTCCTGAAAGCAGAAAGTACGAAACGAGTCGCGGAACCACTCGTGTCGGTATCCACAGAATCGATCGCAAAAGGACCACTTCCGACGGGGTGAGTGTTCAGCGCATGGAAAGGGAAGTCTTCGGCTTTTGTATCGTGCCAGAGATGTTCGGGGAGTATGCCGAGCGTTGTGTTTTGAAGGAAAGGGGCGTATGCGCGCGGTAACTTGAACACGACGGTATGTGAATCTGGTGTCGAGACCGTCACACCTTCCCAGTCCGCTCTTCGGGGGCTTTTGATCGCAGGATCTTGGATTTTTTGGATCGTGAAGCGGACATCCGATGAAGTCACCGCTTCTCCATCGTGGAATAGCGCTTCCGTGCGGATCGTAAACGTGTAGGTGGTCCCGTCTTCTGATACATCGAAATTGGATGCGAGATCAGAAACTACCGTACCGTCTGGCGTTGAGCGCATGAGTCCCGAATAGACGAGGGCCGAAAGATCTTCGTCTGCCCCTGATATAGAGAGTACGGGATTGACGAATCGTGCGGGACCGAGTACCCCTTCGGTAAGTGATCCGCCGTCGGTCGGCACGGTGACCGAAACCGCTGCATTCATACCGGCGAGGAGTGCGAGCGTGCTCCCCGCGAGGAGGACCGAAAGCACGTAGAGCATGAGCCGCTCACTGGGTGAAAATCGCTCGAGCAGGTACTCGACACGTGAGAGGAAGGAGACCTTCCGATGTTTTGAAAGTGTACCTTTGATGTCGTGAGGAGAATTCATAGCGCGTGATCTGCACGCGTCCAATCCGAGAAAGCAGCACGTGCCTCTGGAAGTACGTTTAACTAATGAAGAGATTTATAAGCGCTGACAATGCAAATGCAATTCCAAGCGCGATCGTCGTGAAGAAGAGCGTGCGCTCGAGACCCCGACGAGTGTGGAAGCCCGACGAGAAGTTATCGGCTCCGAATGCTCCGCCGAGACTCGCTCCCGTGCGCTGCAGAGCAACCGCGACGATGATGAGCGCGGCGAGAACTATCTGCACGTAGGGCAGCACTCCTTGGAGGAACACCATGTCCGGGAAGCTTACCAGACCGTACGTAATATTGCAAAGAGCGTAGTAAAATCGTTCAGTTTTGAAAAATGTACGGGCCGAAAATTCGGCCCGTCTTCAAACGGCTATGAGTGTCTATACGTCCACCACGTACAGCCGTACGCGAGTCCACCGAGTACGAACATCAACAGCGCTTTCTTCGCGAAGCTTGCCGCGAGTAGCACCTGACTGGTGATTCGGTGGGCATCATCGTAGGGCATGCCGTACATAACCATGCTGTACGCGATCAGCCCAGTAAAGCTGAAAAGGCAGATGACAACAAAAAACACGAACGTTACGAGTGTGAATCGCATTGTCCTTCCCTCGATGGGAACCGCATTTAAGAATCAAACAAAATCCAGCATTCGTCAAGTTGCCGCGACAGTTCATATTCATGTATATTGTGCCCGACGGTTTGCACGATCGTGCGAGCCTCAACCCAAACATTTTTATAAGAGTAAATTTTAGTTATGGCGAAAGACGCAAAGAAAACGAAGAAAATGAATCTTCAGCCAGTGGCCGACAGGGTATTGGTAAAACGCGAAGACGCACCGGACAAAAAATCTCCCGCAGGGATCATCATTCCTGACACCGCGGCAAAAGAGAAATCAAAAATTGGTATCGTCATTGCGGTCGGCCCGGGGCGTATCAACGATGATGGCAAGATCATTCCCATGGCTATCGGGGTGGGAGCAAAAGTCGTCTTTAATGCCGGCTGGGACAATGAAGTGAACATGGGAGAAGACGGCGAGGAGTATTTCTTGGTCAAAGAGTCGGATATATTAGCAATTATTAGATAAAAAGGACTTACGATGTCCTTTTGACATTCATACCTAACTATGGCAAAACAAGTACTTTTTGACGAACAGGTGCGCTCTGCGCTCAAGCGCGGTGTTGATATCGTTGCGTGCGCAGTTAAAGTCACGCTTGGTCCCAAGGGCCGCAACGTCGCTATCAGCAAATCTTGGGGAGGTCCGACGATTACCAACGACGGGGTCTCGATTGCGAAAGAAATCACGCTCGCCGACAAATTTGAAGACATGGGTGCGTCGATCGTGAAAGAAGTCGCCAACAAAACCAATGATAAGGCGGGCGACGGTACGACGACCGCAGTAGTACTCACCGAAGCAATCGTGCACGAAGGTTTGAAACGCACCGCAATGGGAGCAAACGCGATGATGGTGCGCCGCGGTATCGAAGCTGCGGCACGCGATGCGGTCGCGGAATTGCGGAAGATGGCAAAGCCAATCAAAGGGAAGATTGACACACGACAAGTCGCGATGATTTCAGCTGAAAGCGAAGAGCTTGGGAAAACGATCGCGGATATTGTCGAGAAGGTCGGTAAGGACGGCGTCGTTACTGTCGAAGAGTCACAGTCAATCGGGATCGAGAGCGATTTTGTCGAGGGAATGGAATTCGACAAAGGATACGTTTCCGCGTATCTCATTACGAATGCGGAGCGCATGGAGGCTGAGATGAAAGACGCGCCGATCCTCATCACCGATAAAAAGATCTCAACGATCAAAGATATTCTGCCGCTTCTTGAAAAAGTTGCGCAGGCAGGCAAGAAAGATCTCGTCATTATCGCAGACGATGTCGACGGCGAAGCGCTCGCGACATTCATCGTCAATAAGTTGCGCGGATCATTCAACGTGCTCGCGGTGAAAGCACCGGGATATGGCGATCGCAAAAAAGAAATTCTCGCTGATATCGCGATCATGACAGGAGGGCAAGTGATCTCGGAAGATGTGGGACTCAAACTTGAGACCGCCGAGATTAATATGCTCGGACGCGCGCAACGTGTCGTTGCCACGAAAGATTCGACGGTTATCGTCGGGGGAAAAGGCAAGAAAGCTGATATCGAAGCGCGGGTTGCGAGTCTGCGCACCCAATCCGCAAACACTGATTCAAAATTCGACAAAGAGAAACTCGATGAACGCATCGCGAAGCTGACGGGTGGAGTCGCGGTCATCAAAGTGGGCGCTGCGACCGAAACGGAAATGAAATACCTCAAAGACAAAATCGAGGACGCCGTTCACGCGACGAAAGCTGCGATCGCCGAGGGTATCGTCCCGGGCGGAGGTGCCGCGCTTGCCAAAGTCTCACACGCACTCGCGAAGAAAGTGAAAGGCGATGCGCACGATGAATACACGATTGGCTACCGCATACTCCTCAGTGCGCTGAACGCACCACTCCTCCAGATTGCAAAGAACGCCGGACGCGAAGATGGTGCGGTGATTCTGCAAGATGTTGTAAAAAAGGGCGGAGCGTTCGGATTCAATGCCGCGCACGAAGGTGATGCGGAGCATATTGTTGACATGTACGAAGCGGGGATCATCGATCCGGTGAAAGTCACACGATCAGGAGTAGAGAATGCAGCGTCTGCCGCCGCAGTCTTGCTCACGACCGAAGCCGCGATTGCAGATATCCCTGAAGAAAAGAAACCGGCGGCAGGAGGTATGCCGGGGGGAATGGGGGAGGATTACTAGTGGCGCTCGAAAGCCCTCAAAATTCTCTGCTGCCTCGCTACGGGCTAGGGAGTCCACACATACAGCATTTAAGGGGGCGGCCCGCTGTTACAATTGAGCGATGAATCGCGCCTACACCGCGCCTCTTTTTCTCGTTGGAGCGATTTGTTTTTCCCTCATTCTGGTACCTGCGCTCCTCAGAGCGCAAACGATTACATACAATTCCGATTGTCGGGCCGCGTGGGTCTATACGGTGAAGTGCGGTGAGAAAGAGAAGGATGCAAGTGGCAAAGAGACAGGCAAGATCGGAGGTAAAGGATGCGTCTGCGATGAAATATCGAATGGAAAAACAGTCAAAGGGACGTGTGTAAAGCCTTTGCAGTGCATGGCGACGCAAACTGCAGAGGGCGAAACACCCAAGCAAGCGACGACTGAGCAAAAGCAAAACTGTGTGGGCGGGCCGTGCCCAATCATTCCTCAGACCACGAGCCCCACGACACAGCCGACACCGCAGACCTCGATGTGGGATCAGGCGCTTTTCAACCCCACTCCAATTGCCGAGCAGAAACCAACGCCTCCTTCGGCAACGAATTTCGAACAGACCATAAAAGATTCACCACAACCAGGTTTTTTCCAGGAATTGAAAAAAGATGTCAGCCAAACCTTCCGCGACCTCATCTCATTCCCAAACGGAAGCACTCCGTCGCAGCTCACCCCACCTTCGCAAGTCCCCGATGCACTTGGAGAAACAAAACCAGTTTCTACACAAACAACCCCAATTTCTGGCAGCACATTTACGAACAATCCCATCGGGGGTGCTGAGACACCAGTGGGTGGGAGTTTTGTGCCAAAAGAAAACAGTTGGTTGGGGAACGTAAAAGAATTTACCGGAAACATCAAATCAGCACTTGTCGATTACTTTACACGTCCTCCATCAATCCCGCCGGCGCCCACGAATCCCGAGGCTCCACAAAATCCTCCTCCAGCCCCGCCATCCGAGGACAAGCCAGTGCCGCGCAACGAAATCCCACGTGCGGATCTTCAAGGACCATCCGCGGATACATTGCGGAAAGAGATGGAGGAAATCAAGAATAATCAGATAGATCCCGTGATCGAACGTATCCAAAAGTCCAATACCGAATTAGAGAGACTCGCGAAAGAAGCAGAGCGTATTGAAGCAGGGCGAATTCAGTTTCGCGATAGAAACATCGTTGCCGTTGATACGGATGGAAAGCTTACCTTTGGGAAACAAGAGGATGTAAACGCATACCGACAGTTGACGAATAATTCGCTCAATGCGTATAACGCCCTAAAAACAGAGACTATTTCAAACGATCTCTTGCGATCACAATTGAAAGATGACGTCGGCGAATTCAACAAACTGGTAACCCAATACAGTGAGCTTCCCGGATCGACAAAAATGTTCGATGCGTTTCAAAATTCAAAACTAGATGCACAAGAGAGACTTTACAACAATCAGCAGGAGATCGATAAGATTGCGGCCGATGTTAAAGCACGATTTGACGCAAACAGAGAAACCTTCAAAGGGTATACGCCTGAAGAAGGTCAGCGTAACGAGTTTCTCAGGCGAGAAAATGAAGAGTTGGAAAAAAAGATCACCACGAACGAAAAATTGATCAGCTTCATGCTCACCGACGTTCGCGGAGACACATTTGCCGACACAATGATTCACGGGGGAGACCCGACAAAGACAGCGCTCATTCAAGAAGTATTGAAACTCACCGATGAGCAAACGCGTCTCGCTCGGTACGAGAACAATGAAAGCGTTGACAGTAAGTTCAGTCGGTTCTTGGGAGACAGTTTTTACAATTGGAATCACGAAGCCTATATTGACCCGATTAATCGTGGCAACGATACAATCGATCAATTACTTGGACTCAAGCGCATGGAACCGCGCGTGGAGAACACGCTTGATTCCATCGCGGGCAATACAGGTATATTCGCTCCAGCACATGAGTTTGCGGAATACCTGCACAAGGTTCAGAATGCTCCGCTCTCGGAATATGGCGTACTCTCGAAGATCGGCGCCTATGTTGGCTCGGCTGTAGTAAACCCCGCTCTCGGAGTACTTGGAGAACCCCCGCCCTCGGTGCAGCTTGCACGCATCTCAGATTCACCGACTCAGCGCTTTTTTGATTACGGAAACGATGTGGCATTCACAGCGCTGAACGCAACAATAATTGCACAACCTTTTATGGGGCTTCGAGGCATCGCCGGTGAGGCACTTACGGGAATCGAAGGGAGGATCGCGTCCGATTTTGGCACGCGTGCCACCGATCTCGAATTTACACAAATTCGACCCGGTGTATACGGTCTCGCCGGAGCTCCGGAAGCGGGAGCCGCGATCAAAGTAACTGGTAATCTGCCAGGGCCGCTGAGCACCGAAGTTCCGCTTGCATCAGTTGAGCCGATTCCTGTGTCGCGCGCACTTATTCCGTATGATGCAGCGGTTACCGCAGGGCGAAGCGTTATTACTGATGCCGAAACTCAGGTGGCGCAGGGTTTGAGAGAAACGTATAGAACAGCAGGTATCCCAGAAACACAACTACCCACATGGGCACAGGAGCGACTCGGGATTCCTGCCCCAGAAACGATCGCCGAGCGCGCAGGTGTCAAGGTCGTTGAAAGTCCACCCATTGTTCCTGAGAGCCCAGCTGCTCGCCCGGTCGAACCTATTGCACCGATTGAACATACCGCGTCTCCAATTTCAGAAACACCGGCGGCGCAACCAGTTCGTTCTGCAGAACCCGCACCCACGCCGGAAAGTCCGCGCATTGCGCTACGAGAACCGGAGCTCCAGATTCCGCTCTTCGAAATGAAGCCCGCACCCGTTGGGGATGTACCGGCTCTCCGACCGGTCGATGCAACTCCACCGATCGGAGAGACTCCTTCGGTGCCTGCCGCTAGCCTTGCACGAGAAAGTGGTTTGTTCCAGAACATTCGTGATTTTTTGTTCGGTCCAAAAGAAACTGTCTCGCCTGACCCTCTCTCTCCAACTGAGGCGCTCGCGATTAGCAATTTTAATACGGCGCTTGCGAATTTCTCGCAGCCAACAGCTCCTACAGTCGACCCAGACCTCGCCGCGTATCGAGAAACAAAAAATGCAGAGCGAGTCTCTGAAGCATTCAAGGGTCTTGCTGAAGCCGGACTTACGCAGCGACCGACAGATGGGGTAATTGTGCGAGCGGACACCAAAGATCCGGTCGCATATCCTCTTCCTGTTCAAGTACCTGGCGCTGCTCCGTATGCGGTACCGCAATCCCTCGCTCCGACCGAAGATACAATCGCTGAGGCAAAAGCAGTCCTGAAAGAAGAGCCGCAGACGCGTTTTGCAAAAGTGGCTCTCGCGCCCACACCTGAGCTTTCAATCCCAGCACCATCTTCGGTCCCGACAAGACCTGCACCATCGCTCACGCGTGCGATAACGCCGGACGATATAGTCGTTTCTGCTCCTGCGAGATGGTGGGATCCTGTTGCGCTGGCTACTCCGGGAACCCCAGCGCAGGTAGCACCGGAAATCGTTATGGCGATAAAGCCCGACGAATCTGTGAAAGTGTACGTAGGAGACACGGACATCACGGAATTCTTGCCGAAGGGATACACATTTGTTAGAGATCGCGAAAACGCATGCGACTGGGAGAATCAGTGTGTCATGATTGCGACGTCACCACACGAACCGCTATTTTTGCGGGATGTCCTCCACGAGATAGGGCACGCCAGAAATCGCAGCGACGTGCTAATTTCTACTGTCAAGCAAATCGGAGTGCTCGAGGAAATCAAGAAAAGCCCGCAAGGGTTAACTACGGTTCAGGAACAGCGAATGCGAACTCTTGAGAAGACCTACGTCGACGAGACGGAGCGCTCCGAACGTTTGGCGAATCTTGAAGCGTTCAAGCTTGCTGAAGATCTCCATGCACGAACCGGTGTGCAAGCACTTGGCACAGGCAAGAACAGCGACTCGGTACTCTCGGACGTACTCTACAACTACAACACTCATAAGCTGAATCTTGGTGACGTGACCGAATATGTCGATAAGAGTTACATTGACCAATTATTTGAGCGCGGCAAACAGGAGACGACAAAAGCATTCAATGAGTCACAGTTAAAAATTGCTGCAGCAATTCCGGTCGAGACTCCACTTGCGCCGACGCCAGTGCAGCAGGTATCTCCAATTCTGAACTCCGTCCGCGCTATTGCAGCGAGTATCCCACTGCTTACCAGTCCCATGACCGTGCCAGCAACGATTGGGACTGGAATCCTCGCTGACGCTGTGCTCAATCCCGCAAATGCAGCACGACGGATCGTGCCGCAACGCAATATCGCATTTGATCTCGATGTCCGGGTCGGAGTGGAACTCGCACATGCCGCAGTCGTAGTTTGCAAAGCATATGGATGCGATGGGACTACCTATGCACAGGCGATAGCTGCTTCGTGCGTACAGGAGTCGCACTGCAATCCCACAACGCCGCATAGGGGATCGAGGTACCAGGGACTCGGGCAGCTCAGTCGTCTGACGACCGAGACCGCATACAATAATCTCATCAAAGTTCGCAATTCGACGGCGGTCACCCCAATCGAGCGGCAAAAGATCGATCAGGTCCTCGTGCGAACACGTGCATGGATTGATCGAAATCCAAAAGCAGCGGATCCGCGATTCAACCCAGTCGACGGCGCATGGCTCTTTGCCGCACGGCATATGGAAATGGGCCCGCCTGAATGGGGGAAGACCTTCTATCCGATTCGCAACATTCAGGCGGTTGCTCCTGGCGATCCTCGAACACAGGGATACCTGATCCAGGTTTCTGGACAGCTTGCGCCATCGCTCAACGTGAACGGTCTTAATCTCGACCAGCCGCTCGGTCGCGCGGTGCTGCGCGCGCTGTGCAACAACAAGATCTGCGGCGCGACGACACTCCGGCAGGCGCTCGTAAGGATGAAACAAATGAGAGGCTACGGCACCAACATTCCCCGCGGTACTGCCTGGATGCAAACAATACTCAACAGCAATATTCCGCCTGTGTGGACGGCTGGGCCAATTGCAGTCCCTGCGCGTATTGCAGAGCTCACACCAGCGCTCACCGCAGGTAAACCAATAGATTTGAGTCTAGAGTTACGAAGCGCGATTGTGGCGCTCTGGGATAATCCAGCAGCTGGCCCAGCGCTTGCGCAACCCTCAGCACCTCTTGCGTCCACGGCCTCTGCGATCCCACAACCAACCGGTCCGACGCACGTGGACATACGGCTGCCTACAGCGGAACTCCCATCAGGAGAGCAGTTGACTCAAGAGGTGCAGCGTGCGGCAGAAGAAACTCTGAGACAAGAACTCAGACTTGCAATGGAGGAGTTGGATTATCGAACGTATGGACCGAGAAGTCAGGCAGACGTGGAAATTATGAATCGCAAGATCGAGACAAAACTTGCGCAAGAATCACTCGACTATAAAGTGCTCGGACCAAAGAACGGAGAACAGGTTTCAAACATTTTAGAGCAGTCTCTCGCATCTCGTGAGCTCGACTATCGACTCTATGGACCGAAGACGCAGGAAGATCTTGCGCAATTATTTAAAGATGCGGAAACGAAACTTGCCCAGGAATCTCTCACCTATCCAATCTTTGGACCGCGGACACAGCAAGAAGTGGCGGAAAGTATAGAACGTACTACTCGGGTAGCGGAATTGCGAGGCGCTCTTTCGAGAGCACGCGGTACGCTCACCGTCGATTACAGACCGTTCCAGATTCTCTTTGAGCAGCGAAGTCCAGTGATTGCGGTGAATCGAGGATCGGATATAGAGCAGCCGAATCCCTCTGCTGCCATTGAGCGTGGGCCGCTTCCGGATATACAGAATTCAAGAACGACAGAAATCACGGAAAGAATTCCTACACCAGATGCAGTCGAAGTCACTGGCAAGCAGCTAACGCGCGATATTCGCGACGCGATCGCTGCGCAAGACCTATCCAATTGGAAGAGAATTGGAGAGGGGATTGCGCATGCGTGGCAGGGTGTAAAAGAGTATGCGGCCTCGATCACGCACGGTGTCGAGCTTGCACGGCAAGCGCCGATATCTCCAACACCAAATCCTGTTCCACCGATTGTACCGGTCGCCATACGGCCAGGAACTCCGCGCGAGGAAACGCCAACCAATCCATCTGAAACAACTCCGGCATCAGAAATCCCACCAGTACCTCCCACACCGTTGATAGAAGTTCCAGCGCAAGGAGCAGAAGTACAAGAACAGCTCGCATGGCTGCAAAATATTGGGAAGACACTTGCGGAAGTTCCCAAGAACGTGTGGAATGCAATTACTTCACGAATTCCGTCCGCGCCAGAGCCCACGTATCAGCCGATAACACCGCTGCCGCCCGATCGCGCACTCATTCTTGCGACACATAATCCTCCGGCACGCGCACCTTCGCCACGAGGTCCAGGGGAATCGCTGCCGACGATGTATGTGACATCCGATGGGGTTGCGATGCAAAAAATCCCGAGCGGAACACCTTCATCGGTTGAAGCCCCGGTTCTCACACCCGTTTACAATTCTGCAGGCTGGACCGGGCGCGGAGAATTTGTCGATATGAATTGGCCGGTATATCCACTCGATACGACGAAGATTATTACGCTCACGGAAGCACAAATGGAGTACGTGCCGAGACCTGTGCCCGCCGAGCCGGAACGCACGCTCGCGGATCTCTATACAGCGGAGCCGACACCGACGAGAGAGCGCACGGTTGCTGATCTGTACGAATCTGAAACCGCACCTCCAGTCGGGGCAGAGAGTCCAACGCCCGCGTCCGCACCGATTGCCGCGGTCCCCTCGTTCTGGCAGCGAGCGTGGGAGCGCATGTTTGGCAAAAAATCTGCCGAACCAACCGTGGCTGACTTGTACTCCGAATCAGGCGGTACGAGGCCTGCTGATCGAAGACCACTTGCTGGCGGAGGCAGTGGCAGCGGAGGAGGCGGAGGCAATACAGGCGGCGGTGCGCGCGGAATTTTCGGAGGTGGCACGCCGCCAGGGGGCGAACGACCTACAGAATCTATCGGGCCAAAGTCATATCTCAAAGATGCGCTTGGCGGATTCATACTTGGTCTCAGTGGAGTCGTGATTGGTTACACAACCTTCGGTCCCGAGCAGATCGCGAACACGCCGAGTGGCCCGACCGTTCCGGTAGAAAATCCTGCGGTTGCAACGCCAGGATCAGAAACGCCCACGATCGCACCTCCTGCACCACCTGAAACACCGGCTCCGTACGTGCCATTTACGCTCGATGAT
>JACRFJ010000018.1 GCA_016217935.1 Candidatus Kaiserbacteria bacterium | reverse complement strand
GGCGACGAATCGGATCCCTGATACGGCTGAACTGCCGAAGGAGCTGGACGATTCCGGCCTCTTCGAGGAACTTTTCCCGCTTGAACCCCGGGTTTGTGGGATCGGCTCCAAGTCCCTTGGCAACCTGCCGGTGTCGTAGAGATACCGGATGGACTACCTGAGCACCTCGAACTGGTCTCTTCCCCTTGCTGCGGCGGGGATTGCGAGGAGGCGTTTTGCCCACGGCCATTCTCCTTATCGCAGTCAGTCTGCGTTGAATTATGATACCACGATAAATATATACAGTCAAACTCTTTCATCGAACGGAGCAGCTTATCCACATTGCGCGAAAAATGACTCGCAGTGTGCGATGAGATACTGGAGGTCGCGTTTGAAATACTCGTAGGTGGAAGTGAATCAGGGTGAGCTTGGCCTGAAGGAAGGTCGAAGGCAATTCCCTGGCTGTCGCGCAACCGTATAGTCGGAGCCTTTCCACAACCCTGAGCATCGTCGAAGGGCTACGTTCCGACTCGCGCCAAGTTCCATCCCGCATCACTCTCTTGCGGATTCATCCTGGCCCCGCGTCGGGATTTTTCGCGCGTGCGCTATATGGCAGAAACAGCACCAGTCATTCATTCAGCAGAAGAACTCGATGACGATTTTGATTTGCCGGAATCATCGGAATTAAACATTGACGAGGATCCGTACGAATCATTACCCCCCGTCTACGATGCACCCGATCTCCCGTCCGAGGCTATCGATCGGAGCGAGCTCTCGGATCAACAGTTGAGCGAAATTGGAGGCGTGCCAAGTGATTGGACACCAGAATTCAATAGTTTCGGTGAATTCAAATTCGAAGATGGGCGCATATTCAACATATTCACAGGGGAGGAGTGGGTCAACTCCGATCCGGAATCCCAGGAGGCGATGATTCAACAATTCAACGAAAGTGGCGTTTCTACCTTCCGGATTCCCGATCACGTCGAACGAATAGAAGATACCGAGAAAACATACGTTGGTTTTATTTTCCGCGATGCGGAGGGCAACGTCGGTTACCAGATTTTTTCGAATGAACGGACGATCTCACAGAGCGAATACTTTGCAGGAGAAGAGGATTACTCTGAGATGCCGGCGACATTCAGTGCATGGAACGAATCAATCGCCGAGATTGCAGACCTCGATCACGGGGAGGCCAATGTCACACCGATGGAAACCGCGAATGCGGTGCTCGCTTCGACCCCGGAGAGTGCCGTCGAGACTACAGAGGAGTCGTCCCAAGAAATTCGGGATGCTTCGCCAGCCAAAGCAGAAGTCGTATCATCTGCGATCGCTCCAGCGAGAGAGGTTGAAGCAACCGCACAGGTGAATGCACTGCCGACCCTCGAGGCACAGGTGCGAGAAATCCTGAAAGCCGATCCATTGTCAGTGCCTGTTGAATCTCAAACCTTCGAACGTGAAGTGGCGCGCACGCATGCCGAAAGTGTAGAGACGAGCACTCCGGAACCATTTGTTTCAGGACGACCCACAGAGACGACCAACGGAATACCACCAGAAACCAAGCTCGACACACATATGAGCGAACTGTCAAAGGAAGGTGGAGCTGAGCCCGAAGTGGAAAAGGAAGTTCTGGTCACAATCCCGGAGACTGAGCCCGCTCTCGCCGAACAAAGCGAGATCCAGCCTGCTCACGATGCAGAAAAAGCATCGTCCGAAACTGCGCAAAAGATCTATGAACAGGGTGTGACTGAATTGGTACGTGAACTTGCTTCGCAACAACCCGACGCACCAGTCGCTCCGATTGTACGCGAACCTGAAATCGCACCCATCCGAATGGTGCAGGAGCCTGATACCAAAAGCGCACCGATCCACGCTCCAATCGTGCGCACGGAGAACATCCCCATGATTCGCACCGAAGGAAAAGCTTCGGCTGAGGTGCATGCGAAGAGAGACGGGAAAGTGCCGCTGGTCGCTGAACATCCCGAGATCACAGCTGAATCACGTGCAATCGATCGTACAGAGAAAGTAGAAAAACCTGTATTGGTATTCCGCGCTGAGCCCGTCGCCGGAGAACCTGTCACGCGCATACTCGAGCGCAGTGAACAACTCCTCCAACCAGATAGGGTCGGTAAAGAAATAGTCCGCGGCATTGTGATACCGCTCAGACCAAAGGACGTGCCCGAGTATCATTCACCCGAATCATTCTCACGCATACCGTCTGTGCAGTCCTCGAATGTATCCACTGCAAAAAACACGCAAACGACAAAGCTGAGTCGTGACGGAATCACGATGCTCAAAGCGGCGTAGTGGAATCGTATGAATGACGTAAAAATCACGTACTACAATCTGCGCGAAGAAGCGCTCGCAAAGCGAATGCCGGAACTCATCGGCCGGACCGAAGAGAAAGAGCGTCTGAAGCGAGTACTCGGCCGACGCGTGAACAATAATCTGATGATTGTCGGCCCCGATGGAATCGGTAAAACTGCGCTCGTCTACGGCTGGGTGCGCATGATGTCGTTGAACGAACGAGAAGCGCAGCGAGAGTTTTTACAGTTCGATGCGGAACATATCTATGCGCTCGACGAATCTCCCGAGCTTGAAGAGCGCTATGCGGAAGCATTTTTACATATTCCGTCATGCACGCTCTTCATCGATGATTTCGGTCGCGAAATACACAAAGATCCAAATCTCGTGCAGCGAATCTATCGCCTCTACAAAGCACTCTTGAGGCGCCCCGACGTGCAGATCATCTTCGCGCTCGAGCCGCACGAGTACGCATGGGTTGAGCGTGAATGCCCCGCACTCTTGCACGCATGCGAGACGCTCGAGCTCAAAGAGCAATCCGCATTCGAATACCGACGTATCCTCTCGAAATCACTTCTGCACCTCAATGCTGAATTCCGCATCATCATCCCCGAAGCTGCGCTCGACGAGGTCGTCTCATACGCGACTCGCTTCCCTACGCTTGGACAAATGCCTCAATCCGCAATCCGCATTCTCGATGAGAGCATCGCTCTTTCTGCCGCTCGCGCACGCACGCACCTCGAATCGGATGTGATCGCGAATGTGATCGAGACAAAAACGGGAGTGCCGAAGGCGCGCCTGACCAAAGATGAAATCGCAAGTGTGCAAAATCTTGAAAAGGATTTGAATGCACGCGTACTCGGCCAAGAAGAGGCAATCGCGCGGATTGCAAAGACGCTGCAACGGGCCAAGCTTGGGCTTCGTAATCCACAACGACCACTTGGGTCCTTCCTCATGCTCGGTCCATCGGGTGTCGGAAAAACAGAGACTGCAAAAAGCGTTGCAGAGATTTTGTTTGGCCGTGCGGAAAGCTTTGTCCGATTCGACATGTCGGAATACCAGCAAGATCACACGGTGCAGCGACTTATCGGCGCACCTGCCGGCTACGTCGGCTTCGAAGAAGGCGGCGCGCTTACCAATGCGCTACGTAAAGAGCCGCATTCTCTCATCCTTCTCGATGAAATCGAAAAAGCGCACCCGAAAGTCTTCGATGTATTCCTGCAAGTGCTCGACGATGGGCGTCTCACTTCCGGACAAAACGAGACTGTCGATGTGCGCAATGCAATCGTGATGGCGACTTCAAATGCAGCGGTGCCTGAAATTCTAAAAGCGTTTTCGAGTACAAGAAAGCCAAACGAATCATTTATAAGGGACATCGTTGTACCGATTCTTTCAAAAACGTTTCGTCTTGAATTCATTAACCGCTTCGATGCGATCGTGCTTTTCCACCCACTCTCGGTGTCCGGACTCATGCGGATCGCCGAGCTCGAAATTCGGAAGATTGAGCAGCGCTTTTCCAAGCATCGTGTCCGTTTTGAGATCGAACCGAGTGCGATCGAGCACCGCATCCGATCCCTCGCGGACCCACGATTCGGTGCACGACCAATCAAGCGCTTCATCGAAGAGACCTGCGAGACACTGCTCGCTGATTCATTGATGAGTGCGCGGACATCATTATGATAAGGAAAAACGAAACACTACGTCCGAAAGAAGAGCTCAGGACTCCGTCCGATCTCCCCGTGGATTCCGACACCATCATCACGACAATGCACGCAGAAGAAATCTTCCGAGCACGTAAAGCTTTGCTTGCCTCGATACGAATTGACATCCGGGCTCCTTTTTACGACGTGCTACAGAGGAAAATTGAGTTTGAGCGCTCCTCGCTTCTCACGATCGTGGACGATGAGAAGAAAATCGTGGAAACAAAACGCAAACTCGATCGTGTATTGAAGAGCGAATACTTTATCCAGAAGCGTCTCGATATCACATTCTGCTAAATCATATGAACTCGGTCGACATCGGTATCAATGAATATCACGGCAAAGAACGCTACATATCGTACGCGGAAGCTGACCGGCTGCGCCACATGTACATGATCGGAAAGACGGGCGTCGGCAAATCGACCGTGTTTCAAAACATGTGTTTGCAGGATATTCGTAATGGCCAGGGGGTCTGTTTTATCGATCCGCATGGTGAATCGATCGATTGGCTCCTCGCGCGCATTCCGCGCAATCGACTGCAAGACGTCGTGCTTTTCGATCCGAGCGATGTGGAGTTCCCCTTTGGACTCAATCTCCTTGAGGCACGAGACGACTTTGAGAGAGATTTCCTCGTCAACGAATGCATCCAGATCTTCTACAAACTCTTCGACCCGAAACGAACCGGTGTCATCGGCCCGCAATTTGAACACTGGCTTCGAAATGCCGCACTCACCGTGATGGCAGGTCCCGAGGGTGGGAGCATTCTTGAGATCCCTAAGCTTTTCGTCGACAGAGAGTTCGAGCGTCGAAAACGCAAGCACCTCACCGATCCGCTCGTTATCGAATTCTGGACAAAGCAGATGGCGAAAACGTCTGATTTCCACAAAAGTGAAATGCTCAACTACTTCATGTCGAAATTTGGGCCATTTATCAACAATGCGATGATGCGCAACGTCCTCGGGCAGCACGTAAATAGCTTCGATCTGGGAAAACTCATGAACGAAAGAGGAATCGTGCTCGTCAATCTTTCCAAGGGCAAGATTGGAGAACTGAACGCGCACATGCTCGGACTTATCCTCATAGCTCGATTGCAAGCAGCGACACTGAAGCGCGCCGAAATTTCGAGCGCCGACCGTAATCCTTTCTATCTCTACGTCGACGAGTTCCAAAATTTCTCGACTGATACCTTTATTTCGCTCCTCAGCGAATCGAGAAAATATGGACTTGGGGTCCATCTCACGAACCAATACCTCACCCAACTCCCCGAAACAATTCGCGACAGTGTCTTGGGCAATGTGGGTACGCTTGTCTCCTTCGAAGTAAGCGCTGAGGATGCAAAACTTCTCTCGCACGAATTCGCGCCGGTTCAAGAGATCGATTTTATGGGACTGCCTCGTTTCAACTTCTACATCAAAATGCTCATTGAGGGAAAAACGAGCCCTGTATTTTCCGGGCGGAGTCTCGCACCGGCGCGAAGCGACGATACGTGCATTGAAAAAGAGAAGGTGGTGACCCTGAACCGTCTTGCATACGGATCCCCAAGAATCCTCACGGAAGAAATGACACGACGGCAGATGGCTTGATCAGCGTCGTCGAAAGAGATTGCGGAAGAGATCGTCTTTGAGCGGGATGTAGAGCTCTGCGCGATTCATCCGGTCGGAAAATTCGACCGGTGCGTCGGTAATGATCGCAAGCGGCTGCTGCTCGCTTCCCTCGCCCATAATGAGAACCGAGGCTGTCGCGAGACAGTCGGCAATATTCGTTTGCGTGACCTGCATCTTCCTTCCAAATATGTCGACAACGCCGCGGTAATCGCGAATGCCCTTGAAACCCGCGTAACCTAACGCAACACCGGTGACACCTGCACGAAGCGGTGAGATGCGACTATCCGTAATGACGACGCCGAGTCGTTTGATTCGGTAGTGTGCGAGCAACTTCTTCCGTAGCGCACAAGCAGATGCGAAGCAGTCACATGGCAAAAGAATGAGTGTACCGTTCTCGGAATTTGATTCATCAATGCCAGCATTCACAATCACCACCCCATCGCGCACCGTGAGCCACCATCTCGGCAACACTTTCTGAATCCACGAACTTTCTTTTTTGATTAATTTCTCCTTTTCTCCTCCTTCTGCTGTCCGACCTTCGGCGAGAGCGACAATCTTCGACGTGACGACAATGACTGACCCCTCTGCTGCGGCAGGAATATTCTTTGCGACAAACGATTTCAAATCTTCTCCTTCACGAAAGATCGACGTTTTGATGGCAGAGATCTGCATACCTATTGCTTTCGGACGTCGTCAATCTTCCAGATCTCAAGATGCTCCGACGGATGTTCTTCTGCGAGATTATCGACGATGATTCGTGCGACATCAGCTGGCTCCATCGACTGCTCATAATCATCGTGTTTGTTTTCTCCGAAAAGATTTGTCTTGATGCGATACGGATAGACACCAATCACCTTGATGCCCGTACCTTTGAGTTCATCGCGTACGCCTTGCATGAACCCTTCCGCTGCAAATTTACTCGCAGAATATGCTGCGCCGAGCGCTTTGCCTTTGAGGGCGCGTACCGAAAGGATGTTGAGAATTACGCCTTCTCGTTCTTGCATATGTTTAACTGCTTCGAGTATTCCGTATGCGGTCCCAAAATAATTTACTTCGACGAGCTGATGCGCCCTACTGAAATCGAGATCTTCGGCTGGCGTGTACGGCATCCACACACCCGCATTGTTGATCCACAAATCGATCTTCCCGTACTCATCAATCGCTGCGCGGCCGAGCGCTTCTATCTGATCGCGATTGGTCACGTCGCAGTGCATCGTCGGCATGTCGAGTTCAGCACCCACATCCGAAAGATCCCTGCTCTCGATATCTGAAAGCGTGACCTGCGCTTTACGTTTTGCCAGTTCGCGCGCGATCGCAGCACCGAGTCCTCGCGCAGCTCCCGTGATCACAACTGATGCATCCTTAAATTTCATATTTCAAAAAGGACATCGTAAGTCCTTTTGTGGGCACGAGAGGAGTCGAACCTCCACCCCCTTGCGAGGACTGGCTCCTGAAGCCAGCGCGTCTGCCATTTCGCCACGTGCCCAATTCGGGCATTCTAGTGGATTTCGACAATAGTATCTAGCTTGCTATGCTAGTGCCCATGACAAAGTTTGGAACACCCTACAAAAATGGCAAGAAAATCTTGCTCCTTGGATCGGGTGAACTCGGGAAAGAAGTGGTGATCGAAGCGCAACGACTCGGGATCGAAGTGATTGCGTGCGACCGCTATGCGGACGCACCCGCGATGCAGGTCGCGCACCGATCGTATGTATTCAACATGCGCGATGGCAAGATCATTCGCAAAATCGTGCAAAAGGAAAAGCCTGATTATATCGTGCCCGAAATCGAAGCGATTGCGACCGATGAGCTCGT